>JAPPBT010000017.1 GCA_026702745.1 Gemmatimonadota bacterium | reverse complement strand
CCACGCTTCACGCGGGATACCAGGTGATGTTGCCCTCCAGACCGCGGAAACCCAGGTAGGTGTCGTAGCTGCCCGACAGGTACCCGGCCTGGCTGGTGGGCAGAAGATATCCCGCGTGAAGCGTGGCGATCGCGCCGCTGCCCATGCGCATGATCACCCCGGCCGTATCCTCCACGTCGATGGGTTGCTCGTTCAACGTATCCACTATGGCGGTAACAGCCGCGACCTCGTCCCGCGTGATGTACCGGATCGCGTCGATCCAGTGGCAGCCCAGCCAGCTGAGGATGCCGCCGCCGGCAATCCGCTTCCGGAACAGCCAGTGCGAAGGGTCGCGGAAACGGACCTGGGACGTGACCATCCGGCCTTCCACGGACAACAGCTTTCCGATGACACCCGCGTCGATCAACGCCCTGAGATCATTGACGATGGGATGGGACCGCCAGGTGTAGTAGACGCCCAGGCGGACCCCGGCGCCGCGAACCGCGTCGAGCAGCGGAGCCATGTCCGCGCTGCTGGCCGCGACCGGTTTCTCCGTCAGGACGTGCTTTCCCGCCTTCGCCGCCCGGATCACCCATTCGGGATTCCGGTCATTCGTCGCCAGCGAGACGACGATGGGGATGTCCTCCCGCTCCATGATTTGATCGAAGGTAGGTTGTCCCGGTTCCAGCTTGGGATGGTCCTCGCGCCGCAACCGTTCAAGCGCTTCGTCATCTTCGTCCCAGGCCACGATGCCCGACACCTCGTCCAGCAACTCCAGGGTGCGGAAATGGGGACGGGCGTGCGGATGGGCCACGCCCAGGAAACCGATCTTGACCTTCATCGAACCAATCCTTTCTCGGACCGCCGGTCACGGACCTCCGGTATCGGACTGCTGGGAACCGCCGGGGACCACTCGCATCGCCATATCAGTCGTATACACACGGTATCGTCCGTATCCGCGCCTATTTCGCTAGCCTTCCGCGTCGAGATCCGTCCCGCAGCCATATAAAAACTCGTACGTGTAGATGCCGGTGTTGTGGCCGTCTTTCCAGGTAAACTGCAGGGCGTAGCGGCCGACGGTACTCATGTCGACCACCTCGACGCTCGGATCCAGCGATTCATTGGCAAGCAGGGTCAACCCGCCGGCGGAGGACAGCTGGTCCCGCAGATCGCGGCAGGTGGCGCAGGGACAGGCTTTTCGAAGATCGGCCAGGGCGTACTTTCTTGCGCTGCCGTCGTTCCAGAATACGGTCAGTTGGCCCTTTTCCGGGTGATCGAGGGCCACGTGTTCGGGCGAGGGCGGTGCGGTATGCATGAGGGCTACGTCACTCCGACCCTTCGGCTGGCTGTGTGGTGGCGGGCTGTGTGCTTTGCTCCCCTACCATCTCGGGAGATACCGGGTCGGGCGACGTAAATACCTGATCGTCCACGAACTCCAGCACGGCCAGATCCTCGTGGGACCGCTTCTGGCCATCCATCCGCTCGCGTTCCGCGGACAGCAGGATGTCGCCATGCCTGCGCCAGTCGTTCCACTTCCATTCGCCCCGGCTTCGCTCGTCCTGGCCCTCCCGCAACTGCAGGAGATAGACCCATTTGTCCATGAGGCGGGTCTCCCGATTGATATAGGCCCAGTACTCGTCGCCCGGTGTATTTCCCACTTCATTGAAACTGAGATGCAGCTTGTCGTAGACGGTGCCGTCCACGACTTCCTCGCCATCGTAAGCCAGGTCAACGCCCGGATCCCGCAGCTTGTAGGGCATCAGCAGCCAGTAGGTGTCGTTGATCCACGCGCCCCGGGCACGTTCCAGGGACCGTTCTCGTTCCTCGACGTCCGTAACTTCCGAGCCGTCAACGAACGCACTCCCTTCCCCCGTGTTCAGATTCATCAGGATCACGTGGGACTGCCCGCTCTCCCGGTCGGTCCAGGAAACGCGGTATCGGCCGTCGTGCTTGTCCCAGTAGTGGGTGCGGAACCCGAAGAACGAGAACCGGATGTACCGGGTGGCGTCCCAGTTATCCCGTCCCCCCATGGCCTCCATCACCTCATCCGCGATGACCTGGGCCCGATCGGGGACCGTGTCCGCGGTTTCCGGCTCTGATTCCTGACCGGCGCAGCCGGCGAGCCAGAAGAGGCACAGGGGGATCATCAGCAAGCTCGTGATTCGGAACGGAACCCGACTCGGAATCCGCCGCGTAACCCATTGCGTAACCCGGCGCGTTTTCAGGAAAGGGATACCCATGTCTGCTGCTCCTCCGAGGTGGTTATGGCGTCGGCGACCTGCTGCACGCAGAACCCTTCGTGGAAACTCGGATCGGCTTCTCCGCCGGACCGGATCGCTTCGACGAAATGTCTCTGCGGAGACAGCGCGCCTTGCTGCGACGGTACGGACAGCGGCTGGAGGTTTCCCCGCAGCCCCTGGCCGCCCTTCAGGCTGGCCTGCATGGTGTCCCGTACAAACTGGAAATGTAGCGCGCCGTCGCTCCCGTGGATGTCGATGTGAATGAAGTCCGTGTACAATGCGCAACGGCTTACGTGGAACACGGCCTGGACCCCGTCCTGCATCTGGGCGATGAAGGCGCAGGCGTCTTCGAGCTCGGATTCCCGCATGGCCGAGGAGTCCGGCGCGCGGCGTTCGGGGATGAGCGTGTGCATCAGCGCGCACACCCGTTCGAACTCGCCGGCCCACCACCGCGTCATGTCGATCAGGTGCACGCCGAGGTCGCCCATGGCGCCGAGTCCCGCCTCCAGGCGCCGTTCCCGCCAGCTGTGCGCTTTCCGGGGACTCGCCCGGTAACCCATCATGTAGCGGGCGTTCAGGTGGTAGACCCTTCCTATGTACCCTTCTTCGAGCAGGGATTTCATGCGAAAGGCCGGACCATTGAACCGCCAGCCGAAGTTGGTCATGTGGACCTTGCCGCTCCCGCGGGCGCTTTCGAGCATGTCTTTGGCTTCTTCGGCGTTCAGTCCGAGCGGCTTCTCGCACAGCACGTGCTTGCCGGCTTCCAGGGCCTCCATGACCATCTGTCTGTGCAGGTTCACCGGCGTGCAGATGCTCACCGCGTCGATGTCTTCGCGATCCAGCACCGCGCGGTAATCCGTTTGGGTCTCGGCGATCCCGTAGTCCTTCGCCACACGCAGGGCGGTCGCCGCCGTCCGGCTGCAGATGGTCTCGACCACCACGCCGGGGCAGGCCTGGTAGCCGCGGACGTGGTACTGGCCGAATCCAAGCCCGATCACCCCCACGCGCAACGGGTCGGATGCCATGAAAGTTTCCTTTGCGTTCTATCCTTGCCAGGATGCAATGAAACGACACTGAATCCTACGAGCGGGCGGGGTTCTTGTCAAGCAGATTGGGGGCTCGGTCCGACCCGTGTTCGGCGCTATCCGGTCCGTTCGGCGACGATGACCAACTGGTTCGTGTCCCAGTCGAACGGCCTGAAATCGAGCCCGCCATGGACCGCCCCGATCGTCAAGCCCGCGGCGGCCAGGAGCAGGTCCAGTTCGGTCACCGTGTAGACCCGGATCGATGACGTGTACGACCGTTTTTCGGCACCGCTGAGTACGGTCGACTGCGTATGGACGCGGTTGGCCACGGGATCGAATTCGCGCTCTTCGAGCAGGATCCGGCCGTCCCGCCGATGGACTTCCTGGGCGGTGAACCGGCGGACCAGGTAGTCGCGGTTGACGAGCTGGCACACGAGCCTTCCCCCGGGCCGCAGCGCCTCGGAAACCGTCTTCAGTACCCTGAAATTCTCGTCTTCCTCTTCGAAATACCCCAGGGTGTTGAACAGGCTGATGACCGTGTCGAACTGCCCGGAAAAAGGCAGGTCGCGCATATCGCCCCTTACCCAGGTCCCCGCGGGGTCCCCCTCGCGGGCGCGTTTCAGCAGCGGGGAAGACAGGTCGTATCCCACGACCCGGTATCCGCGTTTTCTCAGGGGCGTGCTCACGCGCCCGTAACCGCAGCCGAGGTCCAGGACTACGCTCCCGTCCGGACGCCCGATCAGGCGTGCGAGGCCATCCACTTCGAGGTCCGTGTCCTCGTGGCGGTCGAAATAGTAGTAGTCTTCACCGAAGTAATCGACGTACCAGGGATTGGTCATGATGATTGAACATATCTGGATTGATATATACGAATAAAGCACAACCTGTCGCCAAGTGTTCGTCTGTAGTTCAATCTCAAAATCAAAGTCCAGAGTGTGGATCCATTCTATGTTACATTAAGTCAGTCGCCCGATTCAAAACAGGCGACTGATCCAGTTATACGACATTCATTTACAACCTTACTCCTTCGATACAAACTTGGGTTGATACAAGGTCACACCCGGATCGCCAATGTCGTCAGAGTACCAGGCAAACTCTGTTACAAACGACTTCTGAGGAAAAAGACATTGTGCTCTTTGCTTCCAGGTCTCGCAAAGAGTGTGTCCCAGCAGTTCCCAAATTTCGTCTTCGCAATCATACTCACCAGTACCCACTGCATCAAACAGGTAGAAGGTGTTAACGTAACTTTCTACATTGTTCACCCTAGCATCGGTGATTATTAGTTCGTAGTTCCTCCTCTCGTATTTCTCTGATATGAACACAAAACCGTCTACTTCGATTAAGTCCGGCCAGAACAATTTGGAGTAAATTAAAGCCAGTTCTGGACCTCTGTCATCGAAGTGAAGGTAGTCCGTTGTATCAACAAGATCATCTTTCGAATCTCGAAACAACTTCAGAATTTGCGGATTAAAGTTTATCATTGCTAATTCCCCTGAGGAGTTTCATCAGGCCTCGCTGGCCTTGATCTATTTGGGTTGCCGCCAGGATGGCGTGGCTTAGGTTCAAGGATCAATGGCGGATCCACGCCTGAATGTTCAGGACCAGTGCCGCGGAATCGCTTGTTACCGCCTGCACTTCCTGTACTATCAAAAGTCTGGTAGTGCTCTATTCGGCCGGTCTCTGGGTTTCTCCGAAAACGGGTATGAGGGTTACCACCCGCCTCAATGTCCCTTATGAAATAGTTCTTCTGGCGACCTCCAGACCTCGTGGATCTAAGTGCTCTGCTTGCAGCTTTAGCCTGATCTCCTAACCCCGTTGCGAGATCAATAACTGCAAAGACATCATTGGCATCCCAAACGCCGTCTGCTAAGATCGAGACGTTGTCTACGAAACTTACTATTTCATCTGTACCTATATCTTTCCATGTATCCTTCTTAAATAGCGACTTGCCTTTCTTGGCAGCGTCGTACGCTCGGTTGGCAATCTTTAAACCTCTAGTGAGGATGTTCCATGCAAGCTCGCCATCCGGATCCAAATACTTGAGCGGATTGTTATTGGCATAGGCGTACGGGCTGATCCCCGGATACTCGTCCTGCATGGGATCAGGTCTGAGGAACCTGCCGACATCGTAAGCGTACGACCTTGCGAGCATGTAGTCAAGGCCGGACTCGGCGTCCCGCTCGTGGCCGGTGAACCTGAAGTGCGTGGCGCCCGTGCCACTCGAAGCGAGGACCTTACCGTAGGGCCAGTAGTCGTAGGCGGCGGTGACGGCGCCTTCCCCGTCGACCAGGCTCCGGGTGCTCCCCAGGTGGTCGGCCAGGTAGTAGCTGGCGCTATTCTCTCCTATTCGGACGATGCGCCTGCTGCCGGCGTATACGTACCTTGCCGAAAGCGTCTGTCCCGAGTATTCGGCCAGGACATTGCCACCAGGGCCTCTCAGATAGTACGTCGTGGCCGTCCCGACGGTCTTCTTCACGCGCCGTCGGTCCGAGTCCATGAGATACCGCGCGCTGCCGTATCCGGTGGTGAGTCCCCGGTAGTCGTAGGTCAGCGCGTTCGTACCCCTTCCCGTCATCCACCCGTTCGGGTTGTAGGCGTACGTTGTGGTCGCGCCTGCCACGGCGGTGCTGTCTACTCTGTTGGGCGTGGAGGTACCTGAGTAGTTGTAGGTGAGCCGGCTGTTGCCCGTGACCATGGACGTCAGGTTGCCGCTTCGGTCGTAGGCGTAGTCCCGGCCTGTGCCGCCGGTCAGATCGAAGCCGGTGATCCGGTAGAGGTCATCGTAGGCGTAGTCCGCGGTTTTGGACGCGGCGCCGCCATGGCTGTACTCCTGGCTGGTGACATTGCCGGCGAAGTCGTAGGTGAGCTCGGAACTGAACTTGCCCACATAGTCGATTTCGGTGACCCATTCGCGCGGGTTGTAGGTGTAGGTGCCGATGACGACGCCGTCTGCATTGGTGTCATCCTCGCCCTGACCCACGATGTGGGTGGCGATATTGCCCGCGGCGGTGTGGGAGTACGCTGCGAGCGTGTTGCCATTCACATCCCCCACGCGGCTGATCCGTCCTGCGCCGTCGTAGGCGTAGCGCGCCTGCGCGCCGTCGGGATAGATGATTCCGGTGATCCTTCCGGCGAGGTCGTAGACATATTCCAGCGTCTTCGTGTCGGCGAGACCCTCGATTTCTACCTGCTTGACGCGCACGTTGCCCAGGTGGTCGTAGGCGTAGCGGTGCACGACCTCGGCGGCCGCGTCTGCGTCGGTGTTCTCCTGGGCCCTGGTCAGCCGTCCCTGGGCGTAGTTGGGGCCGCCAGAGGCGGTTCCGTTGCCCGCGACAGGGTCGCCCGCGACAAGGTCGCCGCCGTCGTAGGTCATGCGGCTGCGCCACGTAGTAGCGTCGCGCTCGAAGGCGTAGGACCGCTCCGGATCGAGACGTGAGAAGTCGGCGGCCGCCTCGCCCACGCGGGTCACGCGCCCGAAGTCGTCGTAGACGGTGTAGGTGATTTTCCGTGAGGCGTTACTGCTGCCGGCGGCGCGTTGCCGCGCATCCTGCGAGAAGCGCATACGTCCCAGGTCGTCGTACTTGTACAGCGTGGCGCCGTCGGCGTCGGGATGGTGCCTGCTGGTCATGCGGCCCAGGGTGTCGTAGGCGTAGCGCGTGGTGCCGCCGCCCGGCATGGTGGTGGAGATAAGCCGGTCCAGGGCGTCGTAAGCGTAGGACGTCCTGTTGTTCCGGGTGCCGGCGCTCGTGCCCGCCGAGTCGGCGATGACGTGGCTCATGCAGCTGTAGGCGTCGTAGACCCTGGTGGTGGCTACGCCCTTTTCGTCATCGACGGTCACGTAGGACCGGCCCGAGCCGGACCCGGTGGCCCAGTTGCCGTAGCGGGTGTCGACAGCCGAGTTGTTGTCGTGGCCCGGTGGGACGACGCTCGATACCCGCAGGAGCGGGTCGTTGTCGTAGGTGGTCTTAGCAATGCGGCTGTCCGCGGCGGCGTTGGACAGCGCGCTGTAGTCTTACGAAGGCGGCAGCTAGCTGAGCCCGATGAGGTGCTCGGGCTCAGACTGGTATCCCCGGGTTGCACACAGATCTGCAAAGCGCTTGTGGCGTATACATTACTTCAAAGCATAATACAGTCGTCCACAGCCCAGGCTATCTATAATCAAGTTAAGAAGTGCCTATGATAAAAAAAGTGACAGTTCTGTCCCTGTAAAAACTGCGCTACATAGCCCTTACCTAGTATAAAACAAAACTGATCCGGTTTAGTCTGCCCAGTCAACACGTTTTTTCCAGACTATACCATTCTCAATAGGACCACCCTCCCAAGTCTGTCCGTATTTTCTAATGCTGTACACAACCTTAAGTCCATTATCTGTAAACACACATTTATTGTAGGCCGTAATCTCCTTTTTTGTAGTGCCAGGGAGGTTGCTTTCCCAATCGATCTCTCTCATAAAAAGTGTATCACCTACAACCGCATAGGTGCCGGTCATGTACCTTCCTAATTCAGGGACATAGGACGCGAACGAACCTTTCTTGTCACGATACGTATGAGTATCCGTGTTTAAATCATACCATTCAACGGGCTCTTTATCGAAGATAGTAAAGTGAATCAACCCGACGTCGTTAGGAGCTTCCCATCGTGTTCCTGTCAAATCAGGAAACGTGTTTTCTCCCAAATCCTGCTTTTTTTCGCCACACGTTGCAAAGAATAACGTGGTAATGACAACAACTATCAGGAGTCTGGACATTTGGCTTTCCTCATTTAGAAATGTCGACATCAGGTGCTATCAACTGCACGATTATGGTTTGGCTCTCAGGTACAGGAATCCTTCGAAATCCCTGCCAACTGTATTCATAAACCGCTCGTGTTTCACTCTCGAACCGCGTTCGTTACAAGTCGTCAGACACCCCGTTGTTATGTTAACTGGATTCCCTTTTTTATCCCAACCTGAAAGTCTTGGGTGATTGGGATTTCCCGCATGAAGGAATACTTCCGTCAGATAGTCTCCGGCGGAGTTCTGTGGGTTTCCTCGGACTGTCGGTACCGGGCCACCTTCGTTTATTATGATCGAAGGATCATTCGGACCGTATTTGAACCTACCTTGGGATCTAGCTGTATACAGTCCTTCGGCCATCGTACCATACCGTTCAACATCAGCCGGAACCGTGTTCCCCAAAATGGTTGCCGAAGGACCTTTCTTGTTAGATTCAAGGTAGAGATCGAACCTGGCTGTATTAATCGGTTCAACCAGGTTTTCATCCCTGTTGTGAGTTGCTACAATCACGTTTCGTCCCAAATAGGTCTCACCTTCAACAAGGTCCGCATCGTCCGCACTCGTAACCTTCTCATCCCATTCAATAGTACCATCTGATCTTTGGACCCAGTCCAATAGACCTGTTGGATCAACTCTTATGAGCGGGTTGTTCTGAACATAACTGTACGGCGAGATCCATGGTCTTGCATCCTGCATGGGATCGGGCCGCAGGAACCTGCCGACATCGTAAGCGTACGACCTCTCCAGCATGTAGTCAAGACCGGACTCGGCGTCTCTTTCGTGTCCCGTGAACCGGAAGTGCGTGGCTCCCGAACCACTCGAGGCCAGGACCTTGCCGTAGGGCCAGTAGTCATAGGCAGCGGTGACGGTCCCTTCCTCGTCCACGAGACTCCTTGTGCTCCCCAGGTGGTCTGCCAGATAGTAGCTGGCGCTATCTCCGGCTAAGCGGGCGATGCGCCTACTTCCCGCGTACACGTACCGTGCCGACAGGTTCTGCCCCGAGTACTCGGCCAGGACGTTGCCGCCCGGTCCTCTCAGGTAGTAGGTGACAGCCGTCCCGACCGTCTTCTTTACGCGCCGTCGGTCCGGATCCATGAGATAGGCGCCCGAGCCGACTCCAGTGGTGAGCCCGCGATAGTCGTATCTCACCGTATCTGCGCCTTTGCGCGTCATCCATCCGTTCGGGTTATAGGCGTAGGTCTGCCCTCCCGTTCCCGTGGTACTGTCCAACCTGTTGGGCGTGGAGCCAGCCGAGTAGTTGTAGGTGAGCCGGCTGCTGCCGGTCAGCACAGACGTCAGGTTGCCGTTTTTGTCGTAGGCGTAGTCACGGCTTGTGCCGCCGGTCAGATCGAAGCCGGTGATCCGGTAGAGGTCATCGTAGGCGTAGTCCGCGGTTTTGGACGCGGCGCCGCCAAGGCTGTACACCTGCCGGGTGATGTTGCCGGCGAGGTCGTAGGTGAGCTTGGAACTGAACTTGCCCGCATAGTCGATGTCGGTGACCCACTCGCGCGGGTTGTAGGCGTAGGTGCCGGTGGCGACGTCGTCGCCCACGACGTGGGTGCCTATGTTGCCGGCAGCGGTGTGGGTGTACGCGGCGAGCGTGTTGCCATTCGCATCCCACACGCGGGTCGGGCGACCTGCGTTGTCATATGCATAACGCGCCTGGGTGCCGTCTGGATAGAACAGGCGGGTCACCCGCCCTGCCAGGTCGTGGTTATAGGCGGCCATCTTCGCGCCGGTCAGGCCCTCGATTTCGACCTGCTTGACGCGCGCGTTGCCCAGGTGGTCGTATGCGTAGCGGTGCATGACCTCGGCCACCGCATCGGCGTCGGTATTTTCCTCGACTTTGGACAGGCGCCCCTGGGCGTAGTTGGGACCGCCGCTTGCGGCCTCGCCGCCTGCGACAG
>JAPPBT010000016.1 GCA_026702745.1 Gemmatimonadota bacterium | reverse complement strand
ACGACCCTGCCGCCCCCGGTCCGCAGCAGGGCCGCGGCGCTCGCCCGGACGTTCTCGGTGTGGGGGCCGAAGAGGACCGGAATGCCGCATGCCGCGGGTTCGAGCAGGTTGTGGCCGCCGAGGGGAACCAGCGTGGCGCCGACGTAGGCCATGTCCGCGGC
Source organism: Gemmatimonadota bacterium (assembly GCA_026702745.1). Classification (NCBI taxonomy): domain Bacteria; kingdom Pseudomonadati; phylum Gemmatimonadota; species Gemmatimonadota bacterium. The sequence continues at coordinate 52,019 of JAPPBT010000016.1, read as the reverse complement.
GGCGTACATGACCGCCAGTTCGCCCATAGTGTCCAGGATGATCACGTCGAGGTGACTGGAGACCGGATCGCCCGTGGCGAGCGGATCGCCCGTACCGTCCATATCACCCCCACCGTCATGACCGCCTACCCCGCGTGCTCCATCCATCCGCGTCCGACGGGCGAACTGCAGGCCGGCCGCCTTCAGCATCTGCTCGGCCGGGGGTATGCGCCGGAGGTGCCGGGGCGCCCAGATCATCTTTACATCCGAATACCGTTCCCGTACGCGTACGAAGGCCGCCAGTACGGCGCGTTCCTCTTCAACGGGCCGGGGGCAACCCGCCATGATGACCGGCTCGGACGCGGACAGGCCGAGTTCCAGGCGCAGCGCTTCCCGCCCGGGGTCCTTCTGATCGGCGGCCAGGTCGGACTTGACGTTCCCGGTCACGCGGACCCGGCCGGGGACCGCGCCGAAGGCTATGAACCGTTCCCCGTCGAGCGCATGCTGGACGCCTACGACGGCTAACTGCCGCAGCATGTGCCTGAACAGCGGCTTCACGAAACGGTTACGCGCGAGACTGCGATCCGACATGCGGCCGTTGACCAGGGCCACGGGGCAGTCATGAGCGGCAGCCGCTCCGAGCATGCCGGGCCAGAGTTCGCCTTCGAGCAGGACCAGCGCGCGGGGGCGTACCCGCCTGAACACCGGACGGACGATGAAAGGCGCGTCGAGGGGCGCCAGTCCGAAGTACCGGGCCTGGGGTACGTGCTTCCTGGCATAGTCCAGACCGGTTTCCGTAATCGTGGTGACCAGCACCTGGTAACCGGGGTGGCGTTTCGCGAATCCTCCAATCACGGCCGCCAGGCCGGTGGCTTCGCCCACGGACGCGCAGTGGAACCAGATTACCGGCCGGTTTTCTCCGTCGGGTACGAGGGGCCGCTGACCGAGCCGCTGGCGCATCCCGTACCGGTCCAGGATGGACAGGCAGACCAGGACCGGCGAGAGCAGCACGGTCAGCGCGGAATACAGTAAAGTATAGACAAAGACCATGTCAGGGACCTGTCGCTTCGTCACGAATCTGCCGGGTAATCAGGACGCGTCCAGGCTTCGTCCGGCGGTTTCCCTCGCTTCCAACAGGCGTCTCTGTAGTTCGGCCCGGTAGGGTTCGAGACGCTCGACCGATGCGTCTGCGGGTACGGTCAAGGGTTCTCCGAAGGCGATCGCCGTCTTGGAAAAGGGGCGTGGGACCATGAACCGGTCCCAGCTCGAAAGCAAGCACGCCTTGTGCGAAGCGACCGCGAAGGGCACGATGGGCAGGCCGGACCTCCCGGCGATGATCAGCGTGCCCGGTTTGACCTGGAGACGGGGACCCCGGGGACCGTCCACGGTTACCCCCAGGTCGTCTCCGGCCGCACCGACCGCCGCCATGCGGAACAAGGCGCGCGTTCCGCCCCGGGTAGACGATCCTCGAATGGTCCCGTATCCCATGCACTCGATAGCCCGGGCAATGAACTCACCGTCCCGGTGCTGGCTCACCAGTACCTGAATTCCCTGCCGGCGAAAAGCATAGGTGGCCACCAGCAGGCCCTCGTGCCAGAAGGCGTACAACACCTGCCCGCCGCCTTCCCGGGCTTGCTCAAGATACTCCGCGCCGATCCTGTGGATGGTGAGCGACCTTCCAAGCAGACCAATGGCGCCGGCGCTCAGTTTTCCGATCAGAGTATATACGGGGCTTTCAATGCCCGCCATCGGCTTTCCCTTCCCCGCACGGTCCGCTTTCCTCGCGGGGTCCACTTTCCCCGAGCGGCCCGCTTTCCTCGCAGGGTCCACTTTCCCCGAGCGGCCCGCTTTCCTCGCGGGGTCCACTTCCCCCGAGCGGTCCGCTTTCCTCGCGGGGTCCACTTTCCCCGAGCGGCCCGCTTTCCTCATCGTCCGGTTGATGCTCGCCCGTGCCGCCCGCCATGTCCAGGGCCAGATCGGCGACGCGCGACGATGCGCCCGGTGTTCCCAGCCGGCTTCGTACTTCCCGGAGTTCGCGTGCCATGGCCTGCCGTTTCGCCGGGTCCTTCAACAGCTCCATGACCACGGGCGACAGCGATTCCGGTTCGACGTCGTCCTGGAGAAACTCCGGAGCGATTCGCCTTCCCGCGACCACGTTCACCAGGCCGATGTCCGGTATGCTGACCAGGCGGCGGGCGATCCACCAGGACGGGCGGGACATGCGGTAGAGGACCAGCAGGGGCGTGCCGAAGCAGGCGGATTCCAGGGTTGCCGTTCCCGACGTGACGAGCAACAGGTCGGCGTGGCGCATGACCTCGTAGGTGCTTCCTTCCACCACGGGGACCCTCCCTGCGTCTTCTTCCAGGTCCGCATTCCCCGCGAGACACGCCGTCAAGTCGGTCCTGGAGACGGTTGGCGCCAGTCCGATGACGCCCTGGGTCCCGGGTAGTTCCTGCTGGACGGACTTCAGGGTTCCCGCCATCGCGGGCAGCATGCGTTCCACTTCCATGACACGGCTGCCCGGCAGCATCCCGATGATCGGTTGGTCGGGATCGAGGCCCGCGGATTCGCAAAATTCGGTCCTGGATTGCCTGCTTTCGAGCACCTCCAGCAGGGGGTGGCCGACGAAGACCACGTTACCCCCGGCTTTCTCGTACAGTTCCACTTCGAATGGAAAGACCACGGCCATGCAGTCCACGTTACGCACGATGGCGTGGATCCGCCGCGGCCTCCAGGCCCAGACCTGGGGACTGATGTAGTATAGGACGGGTATGCCCCGCTTGCGCGCCTTGCGGGCGAGGCGGAGATTGAAGTCGGGATAGTCGATGAGGATGACCAGGTCGGGACGCCGGGATTCGAGGAGCCCGTCCAGCCGCCGCAATGCCCGGCGAATGAAGGGCAGATGCCGGACGACCTCGGTAAGACCCATGACCGAGAAGCGTTCGATGTGGTAGACCAGCGCGCAGCCGGCCCGCTCCATGCGTTCCCCGCCGACGCCGAATACATCGGTTTCCGGTCGCCTGGCCTTGAGCGCGGCCACGACTCCCGCTCCGTGCATCTCACCCGACGCTTCGCCGGCGATAATCATAATCCGCAACGGCTTCGACTCCTCGGTTTGAACCCGGCGTACCAGGCCCGCTGGATTCTGCCCGCCCCGCCTGCCGCCCTGCCCGCCGCCCTGCCCGCCGCCCTGCCAGGCGTGCGGTACGGTAACAGCGACGGGCATCTTAAATCCAAAATACACTTTGAGGACGCAACCTCGGAGTATATTTTGAAGTCTTACCCGTTACGGTAGTCTTTAACTAAAAACAGGAGATCGGAAAAGCATGGCTGATTCCCCGTCCGGACGCACCGTTGTTTTCGTCTCGCTAACCGGCGACGAGCAGGTGAAGGCTTACGACCAGGACCGGGAGACGGGCGCCCTGACCCTGCGGTCCACCAGCGACGCCCACGGTCCGTCCGGGGCGCTGTGCCTGCATCCGGCGGGCAATCTCATGTACAACGCCCACGTGGAATCCACCACGCTCGCGTCCTACCGGCTGGACACGGACTCCGGCGAACTCTCCCTCGTCAACAAGGTGGATACGGGCATCGAGATCCCCGCGCACCTCGTTACCGACCGTCGCGCCCGGTTCCTGCTGACGGTATACTACGGGGGCGGCGGCATCACCGTGCACCGGCTGGGAGGGGACGGCGCGATCGGCGAGCTTGTGCAGTATATCAACACGGGCGAGAAGGCTCATGCCGTCTGCCTGGCGGTCGAGGACCGGTACGTGATCGTCCCCCACGTCTGTCCCACCAACAAGACCAATCAGTTTCGATTCGACGCGGAAACGGGCCAGCTGACCCCTAACGCACCCCCGGTACTGAGTCCTCCGGACGATGAAACGGGCCCCCGCCATATCTGCTTCCGGCCCGGCGGTGACGTGGCGTACATCGTCAACGAACAGGGCAATACGGTGACGGCCCACCACTTCGACGCGGATCACGGAACCCTCGAGATCTTCCAGAACGTATCGACCCTGCCCGAAGACTGGGCGGAGGGTGGGGCTACTGCCCACGTGGAAGTGCACCAGAACGGGAAGTGGGCCTATGCCTCCAACCGGGGGCATGACAGCATCGTGGGATACGACGTTGCGGCCGACGGCGCGCTGAGCGCCTTCGGGCACGTTTCGGTTCCGGCCAGTCCACGGTCCTTCAACGTCGATCCGGATGGCCGGTTTCTCTATTGTGCCGGTGAAGCCGCGGGCGTGATGACGGCCTATCGCGTGGACCTCTCCGACGGAAGCCTGCATCCGCTACGGGATTATAACGTAGGTGACAAGCCATTCTGGGTAATGGCGACCACTCTGGGCTAAAGCGCATGAGCGACAAGCGTCAAAACGGCGAAGCATCCAAGGGCCTGGTGGGCATGTTCACCGCCGAAAGGCAGCGTGAGCAGGACAACACCATGGACCGCCGGATCGAGAAGAAGCGCTTCACGCCGCGCCGGATCGCCTTAGGCGGCCTGGCGGCAGCGGTGATCGCCTTCGGGGCCTACGCGCTGCTCAGCGTCAATCCGTCCTCGCTGAACGTGGACGCCGAGAAGCTGACCCTGGCCCCGGTGACCCACGGCCCCTTCCTCGAATACATCGTGGAGCAGGGCGCGGTGATGCCGCTTACGACGATCTACCTGGACGCCGTGGAAGGCGGGCGGGTGGAAGAGGTCTACGTGGAGCAGGGCTCCCACGTCGAGGAAGGCACGCCCATCCTGCGGCTGTCCAACGCCAACCTGCAGCTCAGCGTCATGCAGCGGGAAGCCGAGCTCTTCCGCGAGGTGAACCGGCTCCGGGAGACGCGGGTGACCATGGAGCAGCGTCGCCTGAGCATGCGCGCCGGACTGGTGGAGACCGAATACTGGCTTCGCCAGGCCGAGCGGGAGCATGCGCGCCAGGACGAGATGTTCAAGGCGGAACTGACCTCGCGGCAGGACTACGACGAGGCAAAGGACAACCTGGAGTACCTTACGCGCAGGCGGGACGTCACCGTCGAGACACTGCACCAGGACTCGCTTTTCCAGACGATCCAGATCCAGCAGCTCGAGGAATCGATCGACCGGCTGCGCCTGAACCTGGAACTCATCAAGCAGAACGAGGAGAACCTGACGATCCGCGCGCCGATCACGGGACTCCTGTCCTCGCTCATCGCCGAAGTGGGCGAGTCCAAGCCCGGCGGTGACCGGCTGGGACAGATCGACGTGGAGGACGAGTTCAAGGTGCGCGCGGCCATCGACGAGCACTACATCGCCCGCATCCGCTCCGGCCAGTCCGGGTCCTTCGATTTCGCGGGCGGGACCTACGACCTGGTGATCAGCCGGGTGTACCCCGAGGTGATCGAGGGGCAGTTCGAGGCGGACATGGTGTTCCCCGAAGGCATGCCCGAGGGGCTCCGCCGCGGCCAGACGCTGCAGGTGCGCATCGCGCTGGGCGAACTGGCCGACGCCATGCAGGTGCCCCGGGGCGGTTTCTACCAGAAGACGGGCGGGCGCTGGATCTATGTGCTGGACCCCACGGGCGAGTTCGCCGTGCGGCGGGAGATCCGGCTCGGCCGGCAGAACAGCCAGTACTTCGAAGTCCTCGAAGGCTTAGAAGAGGGCGAAACGGTCATCACGTCCATGTACGACAACTTCGGCGACATGGAAAGATTGGTCTTGCAGTAATCATCACAATACGGGAGCAAACCATGATCAGGACCGAGCATCTCAAGAAACTCTACGCGACCGAAGAGGTGGAGACGACGGCGCTGAACGACGTGACCATGGCCGTGGACCAGGGCGAGTTCGTGGCGATCATGGGCCCCTCGGGCTGCGGCAAGTCCACCCTGCTCAACATCCTCGGCCTCCTCGACAACCCTTCGGGCGGGGAATACCATTTCCTGGACCAGGAAGTGTCCGGCCACTCCGAGCGGCAGCGGGCCAACCTGCGCAAGGCCAACATCGGCTTCGTCTTCCAGAGCTTCAACCTGATCGACGAACTGACCGTGTACGAGAACATCGAACTGCCGCTGATCTATCTGGGCACCTCGAAGCAGGAGCGCAAGGAGCGGGTGGACGCGGCCATGGAGCACATGCAGATCCCCCACCGCCGGAACCACTTCCCGCAGCAGCTCTCCGGCGGCCAGCAGCAGCGCGTGGCCGTGGCGCGGGCGGTCATCGGCAACCCCAAACTGATCCTGGCCGATGAGCCGACGGGTAACCTGGACTCGGCCAACGGCGCCGAGGTGATGGAACTGCTGAGCGGCCTCAACGAGGCGGGCACGACCATCATCATGGTGACCCACGACCAGACGCTGGCCGACCACGCCCACCGGATCATCCGTCTCTTCGACGGGCGCATCGTGCAGGAAGCCGCGGCGTAATCGGGACCGGACCTGGCACTCGGTGATGAGCGTCCCGGGGATCAGGTGAGGTCACGACGAGGAAGGCCGCGTCCCGCGAATTCGCTGGCGACGCCCGCTGGGACCTACCGGGTGGTCAGCCAGTCCCAGAAGCCGGTGGGTTCTTTCTTCGGGGCCGCATCCTGGACTTCTTCCGATATATACAGGGTCGGCATCAGATTCAGCATCTGGTTGCCCCGCCACGCCCTGTACCCCCACTTGTTGGTCTCCAGCGCCGCACCGCGCACGTAGGGCCGCCACATTTCATTGATCAGGGTGTGCCAGAGGAACACGCCGCCCACGTCGCGGACAAGGATTTCCTCCGCTTCCTGGTATAACGCGTCGCGTCGGTCCGGATCTCCCACCAGTACATTAGCCCGAAGCACCAGATCTTCGAACCGCGCGTTATGCCAGGGATGCCTGCCGTTCGACAACCACAACGTGAGCAGGTTGCTGGCGTCGACGTAGTCATAGCGGTAGGGGATGAGCGCCAGGGTGAGTTCCTTGGCGTTCATCGTCTCCGTAAACACCTTCCTTTCCACGTTCCGCACCCCGACCTCGATATTCAGATTCTGCCTCAGCATGGCCTGGACCGCCTCGGCGGCCGTGCTGTGCACGATGGTTTCTCCCCGCAGCCAAATACTCACGGCCGGGAATCCCTCACCATCGGGATAACCAGCCTGCGCCAGGAGGTTACGCGCCATTACCGGATCGTAGGCCTGGATGGAAGCCAGCGCTTCGGAGTTGGCTGCGGGAAACCCCGGCGGCGACATGGCGGCGGCCGGCAACGCGATATCCCGCAGGGCCGAACTCATGAGCGAAGCCTGATCTACGGCGTGGCTGAAGGCCCGGCGCACCCGCCGGTCGTTGAAGGGCGGGTTGTAGGAATCCATCAGTAGATAGTAGGTCTGGAAATCCACGTAGGTGTTCAGGTGGTCCTCCAACGCGGGATTGGATTTGACGCGGTTGATTTCGGCCTGGTTGCTCAGCACGATGTAGTCGACTTCGCCGGCTTCATAGGCTGCGAGGTACGGCGGTTGAGCGGCGGCGTTGAAGAGTTGCGCCGTGATGCGTTCCAGGTAGGGCTTGTTGGGGCCCCGGTACGTGGGACTCGGCTCGAGGACGATGCGGTCGTTGATGGTCCATTCCTTGAGCCGGAAGGGACCGCTGCCCATGTGGGTCTCGGCCCGGGTCGACCAGGCCGGGCCATATTTCTCGAACAGGTGGGTGGGGGTCACCCAGCTGTAATTCAAAAGCTCCGGCGCGTAGGGCGTCGGCTGGGTCGTGGTGAAGGCGATGGTGTGCTCGTCCAGCGCTTCGACGCCCAGCGAGTCCAGGGGCATGCGGCCGGCCACGACATCTCCCCAGTTTTTGATGGGCCGGTAGTACCATTCGAAATCGAACCCGGTCTTCGGATCGGCCCACCGATGGAACGATGCCTCGTAGTCGTAGGCCGTTACGGGCCGCCCGTCGCCGAAAATCAGGTCCCGCTGCAGATGGAAGATCCACGTGAAGCCGTCTTCGGTCACTTCCCAGTGGGTCGCCGCGGCGGGGAGCAGGTTGAAGTCCCGGTCGACCCGGGTCAGCGGTTCGTTCGTAATGGCGAAACCGAAGACTTTCTGGTAAGAGGAAACGGCCCGGTCCATGAACCGGTTGTTCAATTCGAAGGTGCGCAGGTGCTGATGCTCAGGCGGCGCGGCGTCCGGGGGAAGCGTGACGCCCACGGAATTGACCTGAGCCGGTCCATCCTGGCTGGATGGGTCGGCTACGGCGGCCCCCAACAGCGTGACATACAGGAGCGCCGCCGAACCTGTCAATACAACCGCGAAGGCGAGAATACCCCGTATTCTGATGTTTGATGGCATGCCCATGCAGCGGACCGATCTGATGAGTGAAGCCGTGAGCAACTACACGTAGATGAGTGAAGTCGCAAGCACGGTCCCGTTAACGCTCAATCAGCCAACTTCAGCGTCCGGCCGGCCTGCGCGACGTCGTTCCCCTGGATACTTCCTCTGTAATATATATCGTCGTCATCAGGTTCAGCATCTGGTTTCCACGCCAGGCCCTGTATCCCGATTCGTTCGGTTCCAGGGCTTCGCCGCGGACATAGGGCCGCCACATCTCGTTGACCAGGTCGTGCCAGAGGAACACGCCGCCCACGTCGCGGACCAGGATCTCTTCCGCGTCATGGTAGAGTTGGGTTCGGCGGCCGGGATCGCCCACCAGGTGGTTGGCCTGTTCGACGAGTTCCTCGAACCGGTCGTTTCGCCACGGATGGCGGCCGCGGGACAGCCACAGATTGAGCAGGTTGCTGGGGTCCAGGTAGTCCCATCCATAGGCAATCATCGAAAAGGGGATTTCCTTGGCGTTCATGGCTTCCGTGTAGACCTTCCGTTCCACGTTCAGCACCTCGACCTCGATATTCAGGTTCTGCTTCAGCATGGCCTGAATGGCCTCGGCGGCCACTTTCCTCAGGTAGGCCTCGCCGCGCAACCACATGGACATTTCCGGGAAACCCCTGCCGTCGGGATAACCCGCTTCCGCGAGTAACTTCCGGGCCCTATCGGGATCGTACCGTTGAATGTGTGCCAGCGAATCGGGACGGGCGGCGGGGAATCCGGCCGGCATCATGGATACGGCAGGCACCGCGATGTCCTTGAGGGCGGATCTCATGATGGCCGGCTGGTCGATGGCGTGGCTGATCGCCTGGCGGACGCGCAGGTCGTTGAAGGGGGGAACGCGGGTATCCATGAAGAGATAGTACGTGGTGAAATTGGTATAGGTGTTGAGGTGGCGTCGCAGCACCGTATCGGACCGGACCCGGTTGATTTCGGCCGGATTGTTCAACAGGACGTAGTCGACCTCCCCCGCCTCGTAGGATGCGAGAAAGGGCGGCTGGGCCGCGGCGTTGTACAACCGGGCGATGATCCGCTCCAGGTAGGGCGTGCTGGGACCGGGGTAGACGGGATTCGGTTCGAGGACGATGCGGTCGTTGATCGTCCATTCCCTGAGCCGGTAGGGTCCGTACCCGATGTGGGTTTCGGGTCTGGTGGACCATGCGGCCCCGTGTTTTTCGAACTGGTGGGTGGGTGTCACCCAGCTGTAGTTGAGTAAATGCGGTGCGAATGGCGCGGGCCGCGTGGTCGTGAAAGCGATGGTGTGGGGGTCCAGCGCTTCTACGCCCAGCGAGTCCAGCGGCATCTTGCGCGCGACGACAGCGCCCCAGTTCTTGATAGGCCGGTAATACCATTCGAAATCGAAGCCGATGTCCGGGTCCGCCCAACGCCGGAACGTGTCCGCGTAGTCGTAGGCGGTTACGGGCTTGCCGTCGCCGAATTCCATGTCCTTCCTGAGGTGGAAGATCCAGGTCCGGCCGTCTTCGGTCACCTCCCAGTGGGTGGCCGCGGCGGGCACCAGGTTGAAATCTCGGTCGACCCGGCTGAGGGGCTCGTTCGTCAGGGCGAACCCGAAGGACTTCTGGTAAGATGACGTGGCCCGGTCCATGTACCGGTTGTTCAGCTCGAAGGTGCGCAGGATCTGCAGGGAGGGCGGCGCGGCGTCCGGAGGCAGCGTCACGCCGACGGAGTTTACCTGGCCGGGCGTCCCGGATGGCCCGGATCGTTCTGAGGAACCGGGTGCTCCGTGCGACCGCGAGTGATTGGAGGAACCGGACCACTCATGTGGGCCAGGCAGCCCGGGCCCATCGGAAGAAACGTCCGACGCCAGGGCGACGGCAAACATCACCAAAGAAGCAGGGAGCAACAGGCAGATCTTCGATCGCATGACAACCCCGTTCAGCCGTCATTCGGTTTACGTACCTCGACGGGTTTCCGGTACAGCATGGCGAGGATCTCGGTGAACTGGAGCGGACTGACCCCCACGCCGTCCACGCTCACCGTCCAGTGCAGGTGCGCGGCGGTCACCCGGCCCGTGGATCCCGACAGTCCCAGCAGTTGACCCCGGGACACCTCGTCCCCTTCTTTCACATACAGCCGGCTCATGTGTGAATACCCGGTGTGAATGCCCATGCCGTGTTCGATGAGGACATGGTTGCCCGAATAGAACAGGTCCTGCGCCAACTTGACCACGCCGGACTGGGCGGCGTAAAGGGGCGTGCCTTCGTAGGCCCGCAGGTCGAGGCCGCCGTGGTAGCTTCGAAGCTGTCCGTTAAACACTCTTCGAGTCCCGTACGGACTGGTGATAGTCTTCTTCTCCACGGGATAACGGAACGTGTCTTCCATCATCACCGTGTCCCGTACAGCCTCGTACGCCGCGGCGATGATCTTCTGTTCCCGCGCTATGCGCCGGAAGTCCGTGACTGAGGGCGTGACCCGGCTCTGCGGCACGCCGCGGATTTGTTCCGACCTGTACGGACCGGCGACGACCGCGAAGGGCAGTTCCCGACCGAAGACGCGGTCGCTCTCTGTCCATTCCACGTGCACGGTATCCGGTCCCGGTGCCGCGCGATAGGGAATGCCGATCAGGGTGAACAAGACACCGTCAGGCGCGGTTGGATGAGGATACAGGCGATGGATCCGGGCACCCGTCGAAATGGTCAGATCAGTTGCGCGACCGGCTACCTCGGCGAGATCGCGACCGGCTTCCTCGCCGGGACTGTCAGGGATGCACTCCAGTAATAGGGTGTGGCCGTGAGCCACCCGCTCATCGGAAAGTCGCAGCGAGAAAGCCCGCTCTCCCAGATAGGTCCGTGGCGCGTGGAAGAAGGTCTCGCCACCCAGGCAGACGGCGGTCAGGGCCAGAGTAAGTACGAAATTCATGGAACAGGGGTTGGAATCCGGGTCGATCCGGGTCGAACCGGGTTTACACAGGGACCGGTCTCGACGGCATCCCCGATCTGGACGAAACGACCGATCCGGGCTATACCCTAATCATAATACCCTATTACGCGATTCCCAAAAACGGTTTTTTGTACGGGCTGCCGGAGCCTCGGCAGGCAACCCTCGCTACCTGGGATTCGAATCCGGGATGCCGCGGCTGACCAGGACTTCGAAATCTCCATCCGGCAGCACGCGCCGGGCGAAGGTCGGAGAGCCGCCCTGGTCGAACCAGTGCCGGAGAATACCCCGGACCGCTCCGGTCGTCCGGTCCAACATGATCGCGGCGGCCGGTCCTCCGCTGCGATCTATCGTCATCACCCCTTCCGGACCGGTCAGCGCGATCTGTTGCAGTCGATCGAGCCAGTCCGTCTGGACAGGAAGCACGAAGGCGAAAACGCTCCCGGCTCCATCCGCGATTTCCGCCGTTCCGAAGGACAACGCAAACAGCGTGTTCCCCGCTCCGTCTTCACCGGCGAGACGATACGGACCGCCGGTCTCCGGCAGGAGGGGCGGGGCTTCGACCGTGAAAGCAGGATGAAGGACAGTTTCTCCGAGGTCGTTCACTTCGCCCCAGAGCAGCAGGCTGGTAGCGGAAACGGCACGCGCCGCCGGAACGGACATTTCTACGGACCGCCGATAGACCAGCGCCTTGACGAAGTGGAAGTCGCTGATCCATCCGGGAGGGCAGTAACTCATCAGGTCGTGGCTTTGCGGCGACACCAGCGATCCCGAAAGGATGTCGTAGCCCCATGTGCCGGTCGTCCCGTCGACGTAGGGATAGTCGGGGTCCAGCCCGGACGGTCCGCCGCACGGCGCATGCCTCAGGTTCATGTTGTGTCCGAGTTCATGGGCTATGGTGAATCCGTTCAGAGCCGACACGCCGATGCTACCGGGAATGACGGCGACGCCCACGCGTTCGCTGGCGGGAAGGATAGCCATATAGTGTCCCGGTGCGCCGTCCAGGATGCGGACCACAAAGACCTCGACCAGCATCGATATGGTGTTCTTCGCCTCGGATGCCACCGAAGTCCACACGGGTTCGCGCACGTTCAGGTGGAAATCACCTACCGGAAGCGTTTCCCGGGTCATCCTGAACAGTTCGTCATTCGACGACAGGCCCGCGGCGTAGTCCACGAGCGTCCAATCCGGATTCGACATCAACAGAAACGGGACCAGGGTGAGGTCGAGAGGCGGCACCTCCGCCACCTCCAGTGCCAGCCGTCCGGCAGGCGGCAGGCGGCGACCGGCGTCCGAAGCGGAATCCGGTGTGCTGCCGGGACCGATTTCTATCACCATTTCCAGGCCCGGTCGAACGACATAGGCCGGAATATGGGCGTTGGATGACGCCGCGAGGTCTCCCTCCTCCGGACGGTCCGGAAGGCTGTAGTCTCCGCCCGGTATCTCGGCCGTGTACACCGGAAGATTGTTCTGGTAGAACGTTGCGCGTACCGGCGGCCGCCTGGCGTCGGCCATGCCGCCGCTCGTCAAGAAGACGCGAAGGAGCGCGGGCTTGCCGGCAACCAGCGGCACCGGGTTATCGAGGGACTGCACCGCCTGCGTGAGATACGCCGACGCAACGCGCGCGACGGCGTCGCCGCAGCCGGAAACGCGCCTTTCGTCTATATCCAGCAACCACGTCTGGGTCTCGGCGTCCCGGGACGCGCAAAGTCCCGTGCCGGCCAGCAGCAGGGAGGCCAGGTCGAGGCCCAGGAACGTGCGCGGCAACGGCCCCGACAGCCCGGCGTTGTGGGAGAGACTCAGCGTCTTGAGCTTCCCGAGCGCTCCCAGTTCGGACGGGACCGGCCCGCTCAACCGATTCGACGCCAGGCGCAGCGTGACGAGGTTCGCCAGTCTTCCCAATTCCGTCGGGACGGGACCCGCCAGCCCGTTGGTGGAAAGGTTCAGTTCCTCGAGGTTTGGCAGATGTCCCAGTTCGGGTGGGACGGGGCCCGTCAACGCATTGGTGGAGAGATCCAGTTCTTCGAGGCTTGCCAGCTGTCCCAGTTCCGGGGGAACGGGGCCCGTCAGCCCGTTTCTAGCGAGGTCGAGTGTGACGAGGTCTCGGAGTTGCCCCAATTCGGGTGGAACGGCGCCCGTCAGCCCATTGACGGAGAGGTTGAGGACGGTGAGCGCTGCAAGTCCTCCCAATTCGTTTGGAACGGGGCCTGTAAACTCGTTGGAGGAGAGCGTGAGTCGCTCGAGGCTGCGGAGGTTGCCCAATTCCGGAGTAAGGGGTCCGTGTAACCGGTTGAGCCCGAGATCGAGGTCGGTGAGTCGGTCGAGTCGTCCCAGTTCGGCCGGGAGGGCACCGGTCAACCCGTTTGCGGAGAGATCGAGGACGGAGAGGTTTTCCAGTTGTCCCAGTTCCGGTGGAATGGGGCCCGTCAGCAGGTTCACCGAGAGATCCAATGCGACGAGTCGATCAACGCGCGCGAATTCCGGTGGAATGTGCCCCGCCAGGCCGTTGCCGATAAGACGCAACGTTTCCAGCCTGTCCATCAGCGCCAGTTCAGAAGGCAACCGCCCCTTGAGGTTGTTGTACCCCAGGTCGAGGGAGATCACATGCCCTTCGGCGTCGGTCTCGACGCCGTGCCAGTCTCGCAACGGCGCTTCGCTGAGCCAGTTGGCGGCCTCCTTCCAGTACGCGCCGCCCGTTTCGCCGTACAACGTGGTCAACGCCATCCGGTCGGGGCCGAGGGTGGAGGGACAGTTGTCGACCCGTATGTCCCCGATGGTGGCCAGCCAGGCCTGATAGGCGGGGTCGGGCGGCGCGCAAAGACTCGTTCCGCCCAACCTGAGGACCGTTGGGCCTAGACCAACCAGCGACGCAGGCAGCGGTCCCGACAGCCCGGAGTTGTTCGACAGGTCCAATACCCTCATAGACCGGAGATCGCCCAGCCGGGACGGCAGCGTTCCCTTAAGATTGTTGTCCTCGAGGTCCAGCCCTGTTACCTGACCCAGGTCATTGGTCGTGACGCCGTGCCAGGCGCTCAGGGGCGCGGCGGTGAGCCAATTACGTCGTACGGTCCAGTTCCCCCCGTCCGCCGCGTTGTACAAAGCGATCAGCGCGCTCCGTTCCATGTCCTCGCAGTTGTCCACTTCCACGTCGTCAATAGCACCGAGCCACGCCTGGAAGACCGCGTCCAGCGGTGCACACAGGAACGTTCTATCAAGCCTCAGTCTTTCGAGATTGCCGAGATTGGCCATGGCCATGGGCAACGGTCCGTGTGAGAAATTATTGCCTCTGGCGCCGAGTACCCTGAGCCTGACGAGTCGTCCGATTTCGGGGGGTATGCTTCCCGTCAACCGGTTATAGGAAACCTCCAGCACCTCCAGACTGGCCAGCCGTCCGATTGCAGGGGGTATGCTCCCGGTCAACCGATTGCCCAGGAGTGAGAGAGACCTGAGCCTTTCCAACCGGAACAGTTCCGTGGGAAACGCGCCCTCCAGACCGTTCCGATCGAGCGCCAATTCGATCACTCTTCCTTCGGCGTCGGTCGTCACTCCCTTCCACTCGTCGAGAGGCGCGTCGCTCGACCAGTTGGTGGCGAGCGTCCAACCCGGTCCGCCGGTGCCGTTGAACAGGGCCACCAGGGCGGCGCGGTCCAGCGCATCCGGTCGGAAACCCGAGACCGTGACTTCCACGCTTGTCGATACATCCCCAGTAGATACGGTGATCCGGGCGTTTCCGTTCGACCATGCTTCGAGGTCTCCCAGGGCGTTCACCGAGACGACGAAAGGATCGCTGCTGGCCCAAATGAGCCGCGCGTTGGGCACCGGGTTGCCGTTCCTGTCCTTCGCCACGGCGTCCAAGCGCAGAATCCTCTCCGTCATCGTCAGCATCACGCTGGCGGGCGCGATCTCGATGCGAGCGACCGCCTGGGATACCGTGACGCTGGCGTTCGCATGGAATGGCCCCGAAACGGCCGTGACGACCGTGGAACCGTTCTTCCGGGCCGTGACCAGGCCCTCGTGGGTCACGCTGGCCACTTCGGTGTTTCCGCTGGTCCACGTCACGGCCGCGTCCGCAATCACCCGATCGTTCCCGTCCCGGACCGACGCGGTGAACTGCACGGTCGCGCCGATTGCGTCCAACTCGGTCTCGGAGGGCGATATCGTGATGCTGGCCGCCTGCGGCGGACCCGTGGGGTTTTCCCTGCCGCACGACAAATAAATGATGATCGAGAGGACGACCGGAACGAGAAGAAACCTCATGGTCCGATTCCGTTGCGAGACGCGTCGGCTCAACCCCAGCGGTACTCAGGCGGATCGAATACGAAACCGTGGAAGAAGCGCCGGTGCCGGGGCGTCAGGCTGTTCAGGAAATCCCTGTCGTACCGCCATTGTTCCGCGCACGCCAGCATCCACGGGTGTTCGTAGCCGTAGTAGAGGATCACCCGCTTGCCCCCGTGGCGCGTGAACGGGCCGGCCGAATGCCACACCCCGTTGTGGAAGAGCACGGCCGTACCGGGCCGTCCGCAGACCTGCACGGCACCGGGCATGCCGTTCTTCCCGTCCGGCTCGACCAGGGACTTGTGGCTGCCCGGTACCAGCGTCAGGTTGGCCTGGTCGGGTTCGGTCATGTCACTCAGGTAGTACCCCACCTTGAACTGCAATAGCGGGATGTGCGGCCGGAAGTCGCGAAACCCGTCCTGTATCCCGTCCGTGTGCCAGCCTTTTCCGTGGTGCTCTTCGGGTTCGATCTCGTAGATGGCGTCGGTCGAGTGCAGGTGGGGCATCTCGTTGAACAGACCGCGGACATATTCCATCATCGGCTCGTAGTCGAGCATGTCCAGAAAGAGCGGATCTTCGGCCAGCAGGTGCATGACCCGCGCATTGGCCGAATCCAGTTTGTCGGAGAAGGCCGGCTCGTGCGTTCGATGGAACCCTGGGGCGCGGCGGTGCGCTATCGTCCGCTCCAGTGCGGCGTTGAGCGCGTCGACCAGGGAATTCGGAAGGAAATCCTCCAGCACCAGGTAACCGTTCGTGTCGAATAGGAAGCGTTCGGCGTCCGTGGGATGTGCTGGCATTTTAATGATCCCTCCGCATGTTGTCCGTCGCAATCAATCGTCCAACATCCTTAACGCCATGGTAATTTTCCGTCAAGTCCATTCAGAACTGACAAGCGGGAATGAAGTTGCGGTCTCGCAACCATACCTGTTCATTATGCGTCTTCCAGGGATTCGAAGGTCCATTCCAGGTGAACTACCGAGGCTTTAAATGATCTACGACGGACACGCCTATTGCTTTCCTCCACCGCGCGAAATCGACGGCTTCGACGATCGTGCCGAATTCCGGCGCCATCTGCAACTGTTCATGGCCCAGGCCCGGCAGCAACCCGTCTGGCGGCGCGGCGACCGCGCGCCTGCCGACGCAACGGCCGACGCTCCAGCCGACGCCACGGGGCTCTACGACCCCGATCGTCCCTGGCGCTTTGAGGGCCTGCGGGACGCGGACTTCCGCACCGGAAAACATGGCCTGGCCGAGTGGACGGTCGATGGCGTGGATTATGTCAAGCAGGCCCTGCCGCCGTGGACGGAGGACTTCTCCTTTCCCGTGGAGTACCTGGTGGCGGAGATGGACTACGCGGGCGTCGACCGCGCCCTCCTGCACCGCACGCCCTACATGGGGCTCGACGACGGTTACATCGCGGAATGCTGCCGCCGCTACCCGGAGCGGATCCAGGGACTGGTCCAGGTGCCTGAGTGGTGGATCCCCGACAGGACCGACGAGGCCATTGCGAAACTGGAACGGGCGATCCGCGTTCACAGGCTTTCAGGCCTTCAGTTCGCGCCCTTTCACCGGCCGCTTTATGACCTATCGCCCGAATGGACCGGGCCCGATTTCGACCCGTTCTGGACAGCGGTCGCCGGCCTGGATATACCGGTGTTTTTCACCCTCGGCGCGGTCGGATCGCAGTCCGCATACATCGAAGAGCTACGTCCGTTGCGTACCTGGATGGAGCGATTTCCCGATGTCGACGTGATCGTGACGCACGGATTCCCCTGGCGGATGTTTGCCGAACGCGACCGGCTGAACGTCCCCGACGAAGTGTACGAAGCCGCGCCCGCGGACCACCCCCGCTTCCACATCCAGGTCCTATTCGCCGTGTTCCTGCAGTCGCGCTGGGACTACCCCATGCCCCAGATGCGGTCCGTCCTGGAGAAAATGGTCGATCGTTTCGGCGCCGACCGCATCCTGTGGGGAACGGACATCCCCATCGTGCTGCTGCACTGGACCTATCGCCAGAGCCTGGACTATGTGAGGCGCTACTGCCCGTTCCTGGACGAGGGCGAGATGGTGGCGATCCTCGGTGGCAATATGGCGCGGATCATGGGAGTGGGCAGGTTGGCCGGGAAGGGACGAGGCGGGTTTGTCGGAAACCCCGGCGACTAGCTCGCGGTCCGGCCCAAACGCCCGTCTTCCGCGGCGAGCCATTCCGCATAGGGACGCGGCATTGGATCGGGCAAGCCCAGGCCGTGTTCCTCGCGCCAGCGGAGGAGCGGGTGATCGCGTTCGGCTTGCGGCAGATCCACGCGCCGACCGCGCGCGCCTGACTCGAAAATCCCCATCAGTATCTCCAGCACGTGGCGGCCGGCGTCACCCGAGCACTCGTGTGCGCGATCCTCGTCGAGCGCCTGCACGTACTCATCGGCGAACTGGTAGTCCTCCACGGAAGCCGGACCGGCCGGATCGTAGTGCTCCGGCACGATGGGAGCGAGCGGTTGCCACTCGGTCTGGCCGGGAGCGAAGTGCGGCGTGGATAAAAACCAAGGGGCACCGCTCTTCCAGTAGAGCTTGCCCTCGGTGCCGTAGATCTCGATCATATAGGCCGTTGAATCCATCTTGGGAAAGCGGTGCTGCAGGAGGACACCCGAAACCCCGCATTCAAAGGCAAGCGCCGCGGTCAAGTGTTCACCGGAGATGTAACCCATGCCACTCGGCGACGGCACCACATCTTCGGGCGTGATTGGACGGCCATCGGTCAAGGCCACGGCCTGCACGCTTCGCACCGGCCCGGCCACGCCGAGCATGGCATTGAGCGAGTGCGTGGCGATATTCATCAGGCCGTAGCCGCCGTAGTAGCCTTTGCCGCTGCCCTGCACAAAGCGCAAGTCGCCGATCCGGCCCTCGGCGATCGCCGCTTTGACCGCTCGTAGCGCGCCGCCGGTGCGCCCCTGGTGATGCACGGCCACTTGCACCCCTTTCTCCGCGGCCTTGGCCAACACCGCGTCGGCCTCGGCCAGGGTCGTGCATATCGGCTTTTCTATGTCGATGTGGACGCCGTGTTCCAGCACGCGCATCGCCAGCGGAT
Organism: Gemmatimonadota bacterium; assembly: GCA_026702745.1. NCBI lineage: Bacteria > Pseudomonadati > Gemmatimonadota > Gemmatimonadota bacterium. The sequence continues at coordinate 33,473 of JAPPBT010000016.1, read as the reverse complement.
AGTGGAACTCGGTGCCCGTGGGTATGGCGACGATGTCCGGGCCCTCGGCCTCGATCATTCGGTCGAGATCGTCGTAACGAGCGGTAACCCCGAGTTCGTCGCCGAGGGTCGCCAGCAGTTCGGGCACAAGGTCGCATAATGCCACAACCTCGGTGCGGGGATGCTGGTGGTACGCGCGGCCCGCTGCCGTGCCCCGGCCACGGCAGCCCAGTATAGCGACCCGGTACTGTTGCATGGTGCGATCTCCTTTTTGTTACGGAACTCGAGAACTGAAGGTGTTGATGCTACTATATAAATTATCCGGGGGATTCACACGTTGTATCGAATGAAAAAACGTCACCCGGACGGTTAGATAATGAAGTCGCCAGCAATGTAACTCGACGGATTCGGAAGGGGAACCGTTCGCGAATTGAAACGTTCTCCAAAGTGGGAAGTATGGCTTTTGTCTGTGTTCTATGAAAGGAAAACCATGCGATACCTGGTTGCGGTGTTATGGATCTCGTTTTTCCTCCTTGCGTGTGACGACCGCGATCCTGTCGTTGCACCTGACAACAATGGCGAACAGCCAGTCGAGGAGGAGGAACAGCGGACTGAGGAAGGCGACCGTGCACAGCTTGAGAAGATGCGACAGGAAATCGACGCGCTCATCGGCGACGCTGCGGGGGCTTCGATTGCAGACTGTCGCAGCGCGGCCATTGGTTCCAAACCATGCGGCGGTCCATGGGCGTACATCGTTTACTCCGCCTCATCCACCGATCCCACGGAACTGGCCAACCGGCTGGCGGAATACAATGCCTTTGAAGCCGAGATGAATGGGCTCTACGGGTACGTTTCCGACTGCTCGATTCCCAACCAGCCGGTTCTGGTGTTTAGAAATGGACGGTGCGGCTCGGATTGACGACTCGCCTTTGAACGACGTCGAACAACGTCGAACAACTAACCGGGATTCAGTCCTTTTCCATAAGCTCAAGCAACCGGGTCGTCGTGTTCCAGTTGCGGACGGTAACGCGCTGGTACACGGGCATTGACGCGAGACGGCTTAGATAGCTCCGCGAAGCCTGGTCGATACGCCTGGAGAAGTAGAGCACACCGCTGCCCACCCAGGCTTCATCCACGCCGGGCCTGGTCGGGACGTTCTCCATGGCGGCATTTGCCGTGAGCGGCGCCTTCACAAAGATAACATCATAGCGATATGTCTCCGGCCGTTCTCCAAAACCCGCCGGTGCATCGGAAACCACTGCCCGCATCTGCCTTCTTGAGCGCATCACGACGCTCGCTTCGTAGTCGAACGCCGCAGAAAGTGTCTCCTCGATTTTCTTCGTCAAGGTCCTGAGCCCGATGGAAGGCGAACGGAAGATCACGTTCCCGCTCTGTATATAGGTAGCGACATCGAGGAAGCCTTCGGCCTCGAAACAGCTCCGAAGATCCGCCATCTTGATGATGTTCTTGCCGCCGACATTGATACCGCGCAGCAGGGCCAGGTAGGTCTCGTCCGGATTCTTGCGTTCAGCCATAGTCCGCCTCTTTTCGGTCCAGCTTATGCATGCAATGTAATCGTTGAAAAGTGTTGAGAGAACGTTTTAAATTGGCTAAATGTTGTATTGGGTGAAACCATATCTACGACCATGGAAGGGGACCGGATAGTGGCGAAAATGGTAAACGATGATTCACTGCTAGCCCATCTTGCCTGGATGCTGTCATCGCGTCACGAGGATGTCGCTGTTGAAGCACTAGGGTACATTCTGAAGTCCGCGTCGGCGCGGAGGGTCTTGGAATACCTTATGAAGGGCGGCGGTACGAATACGGGAGAAATAGTCAGTGTCCGGACACAGGTTGGCGGCGAGGAAGGGACGCGACCAGACTTGGTCGGATTTGATGGAAACAGCAACGAGTGCCTGATCATCGAAGAGAAGTTCTGGGCTGGACTGACCGGCAATCAGCCGATCGCATACCTAAAACGGCTGCCGTCGGAAAAAGCGCTCCTGTTCGTCGTGCCAATTTCCAGGATCGAATCCCTCTGGACCGAATTGAGGCGTCTGGCAAGCACCTATGGTTCGATCAGTATCTTTATGAATTCAACCGAATTCAAGAGTGCCAATGTAAGCAGGGATGATTACGGTACGAAATACCTCATGTTGATTAGTTGGCAGAGTTTGCTGAATCACTTGGAGAATGCCAACGACTTAGACATGATCGATGAGATCGGGCAACTCCAGGGATTTGTCAACCGGATCGACGAGAGTGGATTCCCGCCGCTCAGGATGGAAGAACTCGGACCGGAGTTTCCACGACGTTTACGTGGTTTACGGCAACTGATTAACGATGCGACAAACCGTTCGGTAGAGTGTCAACATGCTGATTTAGCAGGGCTAAGAATCACACCGAGGTATCGGGGATATGGTAGGTACCTTCGAATTGCCGGTGCTGGAGTCTGGCTTGGCGTTGACTCTGTTCGATGGGCTAAGGGTTCCTATCCCGATACTCCCATTTGGCTAATCTTCGAACAATGGAAGTCGGATTCGTCGATCAGACTGGATCAGACTCGAAAGGCACTTGTGTCGCTTGAACATTCGGATCCAAAGGAATGTTACAACGAAGTTGATGAGGTGGTTGTTCCGATTCCACTTCCTGTTGGGGTCGATTATGAGTCGGTGTTAGAAGCAGTGGTGGGTCGAATCAAGAGGGTTGCCGAACTGATAAACGCGCACACCCAAACTATGAAGAATAGAAGTTAAGCTCATGAAAACAGCGAACTTTGGTCATTCACCTGGATTAAGGTCATGTAGAGAAACCTTCAAAGTAAGAGATGAATCGGCCGGATTTTCGTTGTGTGATTACTGGAAATGGTCAGGCTCCGATCTGCTGAGTAATGCTCAGCGGGGCGTGATAGCGGAGTTTCTTGTTGCCAAAGTCTTGGGGGTGAACCATTCTCCTCGCCTTGAGTGGGGATGGTATGATCTGGAGACCGAAGACAAGAAAAAAATAGAAGTTAAGAGTGCAGCTTACTATCAGAGTTGGCCTCAAGATAAACCGTCCGAGATTAGATTTGATATTGCACCTAGAAAGTGGTTCTGGGATCCCGTTTCAAATAGATCTGAAAGTGTTGAAACACCTGAACGTCGCAGTGACGCATATGTTTTCTGCCTTCTTGGTGATCCAGCTGATCTAAATCCAGATCCCCTCATTCTAGATCAGTGGTCGTTCTACGTCATCAGAACATGCAGCATCAACGGGTTGTTGGAATTGCAGAAAACAATAAGGCTCGAACCTCTGAGAAAGTTGGTGAAAGAGGTAACAGGTCGGTGTGAGGTGAAGTATCCCGGTTTAGCTGGTGTTATTTCTGAACAGTTAGCTATCACCTAGAAACTGTTAATGCCATAATCCAAGCCAATGGAAATTGCAGAGAGTACTGAGGCGGGCGTACCTCAATCTGAACCTTTACGAATAGCTACTCATTAAGTGATTCGGACCAATTTCACCTAATCTTCCATTCCTTACTCGACACACCCGGCCCAACACAACCGCAGGACCGGATGTAGCCTGGCTCGCGGGATTGAGCTCCACACTATTTCTCATCCTGCTGTCCTCGTCCAGCTACGTTGCTTCCCTTCCTTTCATTCGCGAGGCGTGGGGACTGAACAACACACAGTCGGGCGTGATCTTTTCCTCGTACCTGGCCGGCTATGCCGTTTCGTCTCTGCTCCTTGTACCTTTCACCGATCGGTTCAATCCATTTCGGATTCTGTTTTTTGGTGCTGTATTGACGGCGTGCAGCGGATTCCTGTTTCCTATTCTGGCCGAGGGGCTGTGGACCGCGTGCCTGTTGCGATTCGCCTACGGAGTCGGCCATGTCTGTGTCTACATCACAGGTATCCGCCTGGCGTCGCACCGGTTTGCCGGCCGTAGACGGGCCACGGCCGTCGGCGTCTTCGTGAGCTCAGGTTACGCCGGTACGACTGTTTCGTATGTTTTCATGGGCATCTTGCTGGACTGGTTGGACGGATGGGAGCCAGCTTTTCTAACGACCACGTTGCCCGGTCTGGGAAGCATCGCTATCGCAGCATTTCTGGTTTCAGGACGGAGTGCAGGTTCGACGAAAATCGAAGATGGCCGCGGGAAGGTCGGCTGGCTGTCCCTCGCGCCGCTTCGTGACCGCCGGCTGATGCTGGTGATCATGGCCTATGCGCTGCACACCGCCGAGCTCTTCGTGGCCCGCCTGTGGCTGCCGCTGCTTCTCGTCGCCGCACTCATGATGACGGGATTTGATTCGGAAGCCTCAGCATCGCGGGCCGCCACCCTGGCCGGATTCATGTTCATGACGGGCATTTTCAGCGTGCTGTTGGGCGGATGGATGTCGGATCGGTTCGGGCGAAACAGGACGGCCACTTTGATCTTCGCGGTAAGCGGTCTCTGTTCTTTTCTCGCCGGGTGGCTGGTGGGACTTCCTATTGCCTGGCTTATTGCGCTGGGTTTCTTTTACGGGTTCTTCACGGCGGCCGATTCCGCCATCTACTCGACGGCCGTCACGGAACTCGCCCCGAGGAACCTGGTCGGTTCCGCGCAGGCCGTGCAGTCCTTCATTGGGTTCGTCGTGGGAACCGGCGCACCGGTGGTCGCGGGATCGATTCTCGACCTCTCCGGCGTGCAGTCTGCGTGGATTCTGGTATTCAGTTTCAACGGCGTATTGGCCATGGCGGGCATAGCGTGCCTGTTATGGCTCCGGCGCATTCCGGCCTCGAGCGTTACTTCCTAGATTACCGCGCAACACGCAGCTTGAAAGGCGTACAACACACAGGTTGATAGGCACGCAACAAACGGGTTACAAGGGTCGATTACTAAAAAAACACAACAATTTTGCCGGCTACGGTAATTGTTGCTTTCTATCTTCGTGCCCGAACCGTAAATTACCTGCCCGCCGACATACCAGGCGTACACCGTACGGTACGAAGCTATTTACATACCTGTGCACTTTCCGCCGAACCAGCATATGCGCCCATTTGAGAATCCATCGCGGTCTGCATCCATCTCCAGCCCCGGATCGACAGGCATCGGATCAGCGGGCTTCCGCCTGCGCATTCTTGCTCCGGTCACGCTGCTCCTTTCGCTGGCCGTCCTGGTTGCCTGCGGCGGAGACGGCCCCACGTCGCCCGATCCCGTGGATCCGCCCCGGGCCGCCAGGATAAACGTCGTTTCCGGCGACGGGCAGCGCGCGCTCGCCGGATCGAGCCTGCGGGAACCGGTCGTGGTCCAGGTGCTCGACGAGGAAGCACAGCCCCTGTCCGGCGCACTCGTCCTGTTCTCTCCCAACCACGGCGTTACCGAACCGACAACCGTCGGAACCGGCCCGGACGGCATGGCCGCCACCCACTGGACGCTGGGTTCGACGACCGGACTGCAGACGCTGACCGTTACCGCTTCGAGCGCGACCGCAAACGTGAGCGGTCACGCGATCTCCGTGGAAGACTCGCTCGACGTCCTGTTCGCCCCGGCCGAGGAGGACGAATTGTCGGCGGTCCGTGCCGACTGGGCCTCGCGGGACTTCTCGGCGGCCGGTGGGATGGTAGAGCTTGAAGAAGTCTACAACATGGGCGAACATCCGACCAGCCTGCGGGTCGTATCGCACCAGGTCGATGGTTTGCGCCATTTCGGTGCCATCATCGTGCCTGACGGTGCCGGCGCCGGGGAACTCCCCATCTTGGTATACGCCCATGGTGGCGACGGCGGCGTGACGGTGGAAAGCATGCTTTTGATATTGACCGTCGCCCTCGGTGAAATGACAGGCGACTTCGTCTACGTGATCCCTTCGTTCCGCGACGAACCACTCAGATACGATGACCGGTCCTGGTTGTCGGATGGTCCGGCCAGTCCGTGGGACCGCGACGTGGACGACGCGCTGGGGCTGGTCAACCTCACCATGGAAACGATTCCGGAAGCCCAGACCGGCCGGTACTTCGCAGTGGGCGCCAGCAGAGGAGGCGGCGTGGCCATGCTCATGGGGATCCGGGACGAGCGTATCGCGGGCGTCATCTCGTTCTTCGGACCGACGGATTTCCAGAACGAATGGGCGCGGGGCATCGCCAGTCTGCTGGTTAGGGGCGTGACCGTCGATCTGCCCGGCGTCGAACACCTGCGCGCCACGTACCTCGTACCCTGGTGGACCGGAGACGTAACGCTCCAGGATGCCCGGCTGGCGCTTATCCGCCGGTCAGCCGTCCTGTTTGTGGAGGATATGCCCCCGTTGCAGATCCACCACGGCGATATGGACGGCGTGGTTTCCGTCACCCAGGCGGAATCCATGATCCGGGCCATGGCGGAGATCGGTCGCGGACCGCCAGAGTTTGAGTCTAATATCTATCCTGGTGCAACGCACGAAATCACGTCAATGCCGAGTGCGATTCCCCGTGCCGTGGCGTTCTTGCGCAATCTCCTCGGAACAAGTGGCGAATAAGCCGGGAAACGGCTAACGAGGCGGCCTCCAGGCGCGTCTGGGAAAGTCATGAGGTGGACATGGGGCTTCAGGTCGGTATTGTCGGCACGGGTGCTTTCTCGCAGTCGTTCATCCCCCTGTTCAAGGCGCATCCACAGGTCGGTAGGGTGGTGCTGTGCGACCTGGACGACGAAAAAAGGGCGCTTGCGGCTGCCCGTTTCCAGATCAGTGACTCCAGTCCCTCCCTCGATACCCTCTGCGAGTCCGCCGTGGACGCCGTGTGTCTCTTTACCCAGAACTGGCTTCACGGTCCCCAGGCCGTCCAGGCCCTGGAAGCCGGTAAACACGTGTACTCGGCCGTGCCGCCGGGGATCAGCGTGGCCGAAATCGAAAACCTGGTGGCCGCTGCCAGGACTTCGGGCGCGGTCTACATGCTCGGCGAGACCAGCTACTATTATCCCGGCGTGCTGTACTGCCGGGAACAGTACGCCCGGGGCGCTTTCGGCCGGATCGTCTACGGCCAGGCGGAGTACTACCATGATTGGGACCACGGCCTCTACGACGTGGCACGATGGCGCGGTGGCGAGAACTGGAGGGAGACGGCCGGCATCCCGCCCATGTACTACCCAACACATTCGACGAGTCAGATCATATCCGTTACCGGCGCGCGCATGACCCGGGTATCCTGCCAGGGATATCGAGACGCCCACGAGGACGGGATTTACGGGGCCAATGACTGGAACAATCCCTTCAGCAACCAGAGTGCATTGTTCAGCATGTCCGACGGGAGCGTCTGCCGCATCAACGAGTTCCGGCGCGTGGGCCATCCAGGATGCGTGCGCATGGGCCTGCAGGGGACCGAAGGCGGCTTTGAGCAGACCGCCGCCGGTGCGTCGTGGCTTCAAAAAGACGGGACCCATGTGGAACCCCTCGACGACCTGCTCAACTGCACCGGCCAACCCGTGCAAGGAAGCGATTCGATGGGAAGCGATCCAATGGACAGGGTGACTGCGTCTGACGGCACCCATTTCGGGGTTTCCGCTTTGCACCCCGTCGAACGGCTACCGGAGGCTTTCGCCGGGCTGCCCAATGGCCATGCGGGCAGCCACCAGTTCCTCGTCGACGACTTCGTGATGGCCTGCGTGAACGGCACAACGCCCCCCAACAACGTCTGGGACGCGGCCCGGTACATGCTGCCCGGACTGACGGCCCATGAGTCCGCGCTCCACGGGGGAGCCCTGCTTCAGGTACCTGATCTCGGCGATCCGCCGGGTATAAACTGACTCCGTCCCGGAACATTGCATGGCGCTCTGCGTTAGCATCCAATACGGAGTAACGCATGGTTACGGGATATCCAATTCCCCAGGGCCAGGATCTTGAACGAATCCAAGATTGAAAACGCGATCGCGCGGTGGCGGGTCTACGTGGAGCGGCACGGAACGCTTCAGGCGACCGAACTGGATGCGCTCGAAGTACAGCTGAGGGTCCAGGCAGGCGATTTGCTGCGGTTCGGTCTCTCGGCCGAAGAAGCCTTTCAGGTCGCGGTTAGGCGGGTCGGCAGCGACGACGCGGTGACACGTGCTTTCGTCCAGGATCACGCGGCGCAGTTGATGGGTGCTGCAGCAGACGAACCAGCCACCGCCCCTCGGATCGCCAGGCACCGGCTGACGGAATTCGTCTTCGTCCTTTGTCTGGCCGCCGGCGCGGCGCTGGCGATCAAGGTCCCCGCGCTGTTCGGCTACGCATTCGACGACGATGACGTCAACCAGTTCTATGCGCTGAACATCAGTTTCTTTGCGTTTCCGTTTGTGACGGTGTATTTCGCCTGGAAACGCGGGATGGACTTCGTCCGGTGGGGCTGGTTGATACCGCCTTTCTTCGTGGCCATGCTGCTGTGTAACGTCTTTCCCATCGAACCCGGCGGCGACACCGCGATACTCACCACGCTGCATGTGCCCATCGCCCTGTGGCTCGTCGTGGGCTTCGCATACGCCGGGGGAGACTGGCGGACGCGCGGTCTGCGCATGGATTTCGTGCGGTTCAGCGGGCAGCTCTTCATCCTGTACGTACTCATCGCCCTGGGCGGCGGCGTGCTCACCGGCATAACGCTGACGGTGTTCAACGCCCTGGGCGTGAACCTGCGATGGGCCGTCGCATCGTGGATCATTCCGTGCGGGGCGATGGGCGCGTTTGTCGTAGCGGCCTGGCTCGTGGATACCGGGCAGGGCGCCATCGAGCAGGTGGCGCCGGTGCTCACGCGGATTTTCACGCCGCTATTCACATTAATGCTTCTGTCCTTTCTCGCGGTCCTGGTATGGACCGGCAGAGGGATCGACGTGCAACGCGAGATGCTGATCGCCTTCGACGCGCTGCTCATCGTCGTCCTGGGTCTCGTACTGTATTCGGTCTCGGCAAGAGACCCCGTGGCGCCGCCTGGCGTCTTTGACAGCCTGCAGATCGCGCTCATTTCAGCCGCCCTGGTCGTAGATGTCCTCGTGCTGGCGGCCATGACGTCTCGCATCAGCGATTTCGGGGTCACGCCGAACCGAATGTGGGCTATAGGACTGAACATCATCCTGTTCGTCAACCTGGCGTGGACAGCCCGCCTGTACATCGGATTCCTGCGAAGGCGGGCGCCGTTCTCTGCCGTGGAACGCTGGCAGACGGACTATCTCCCCGTATTTTCCGTATGGGCGGCCTTTGTCGTGGCTGTTTTTCCGCTGATATTCGGGTATCGTTGACACGCTGGCAGACCGAGGGTGCGAGTCACACGCGCTCCACGGATCGTTGACGCTCCGGCACACCACGGGACACGGCACCTACGCTTCGTGAATCAGCACGCATCGCACGCACCACGGATCAAGTCTTCGCAAAGAGCATCGGAGAATATGATGGATAACCGTACTGGAAAACTGACGGCCGGCCTGGTCAAGCCCTATGACCAGAAAACTCATTTGAATGCCCTGTATGAAAACGTATCAGGAACGTACGCCTTCAGGGCGACGGACCCGGAAGGCCTGTCCGCCTGGCAGGCCGCCTTTCGCCCGAAACTGCGGGAAGTCCTGGGCCTGGACAACATGGAAGCGGACCTTTCGGGTCACGTGCCGAAGGCGGAGCGGCTGGAATCTACCGACCTGGGCAGTCATGTCCGGGAACGCTGGTATCTCTGGGTTGAACCGACCGTGCCGCTGCCATTCTACCTCCTGTTGCCGAAAAGTGTGACGCCCGAAGAGGCAGGCAAAGAAGGGATGGACCGTGGCGGGAAGCTCCCCCTGGTCCTCGTGCCTCATGGCCATAATCACCCCCACATCTACGTCGGCATTTCCCGGGACGCGGCGGAAGAGGCGCACATGATGGAAGGCGAGCGCGACATCGCCCGGCAGGCGGCCGCCGAGGAGGGTTACATCGTCATCGCGCCGACCACGCGCGCCTTCGGGGAAACACGCACCGCAAAAGACATCAAGGCCGGCAAAATACACTCCTGCCGCGACCAGCTCGTCCACGACCTGCTGCTCGGTAGAACGCCCATCGGCGAACGGGTGTGGGACACTTCCCGCCTGATCGACTGGGCGGTCGTCAATCTGCCCGTAGACGCCGGCCGCATTGCCATCACGGGCAACTCGGGCGGCGGTACGATATCACTCTTCGCCTCGGCCTGCGACACTCGGATCGCCCTCTCCATGCCGGGGTGCTATTTCTGCACGTTCGTGGGCAGCATCGGGACGATCCACCATTGTGAATGCAACTACGTGCCCGGCCTGCTGAGGCTGGGAGAAATGTTCGACGTGGCCGGTCTGATCGCCCCCCGCCCCTTCTGCGCCATTGCCGGCCGGCACGACCCCATCTTCCCGATCGACCACGTCCACGCCGCCTTCGACCGGCTTAAGGCCGTCTACGCGGTCGCCGGTGCGTCTGACAAATGCGAGCTGGCCGTCGGTGAAGGCGGACACCGGTTCTTCAAGAAGCCGGCCTGGGATTTCGTGCGGCGGCATTTCGGTGCGCGAGCGTGAATCAGGAAAGCTCGTAACCTTGCTGGCACATGGCTGGCCCACGGCTTGCACCAGGCGGGTACCCGGGCATAACACGCGGCGAGGCAATCCTCAGGCCAGCGCGGACGACCGGTCAAGGACTACGTACGGACTACCGGTCGCAGACTGTGCGCGGAAAACGCTTGAAAATGATAAGGCAGAGCATATAGTTTCCACAGACACCACGATAGCAGACGATCGGTCATCAAGGAGCGCATCATGGAAAGCGCCACGGTCCAAATCGATCCCCGGGAAGAAATCGGATTCATGCACGTCGACGAGACGGACTTCGGGTCATTCACGACGGCCCAGCGCATCCGTCACCTTGAGGTCGAAGGCTACGTGCATCTTCCCGACATGCTCGACGCCGGCCACATCGCGCGTCTGAAGGCCGAACTGGCCGCCGTGCCCATGGAATGCAAGGACTACAGCGACTGCCAGACTTACTGCCTGGAAGCCCAGTGGCGCAGTCCGGCCATGTGCGCCTTGATCGGGCATCCGCCCATGATCTCGTTCCTCGAGGCGCTGATGGGACCGGAAATCGTGTTTACGCGAGGCCTGTTCACGCGGACCCTGTCGGGTTCCCCGCCCATTTCCATGCATACGGACGGCCAGCCCTACGGCTCCTCCATTTTCAGCTACGAAGGCAGTTCGCCGCGTCTGGTCCGCGTACTCTACTACCTGGACGATCTGCCGCCGGAAAGGGCGCCGTTCCGGGTCGTGCCGCGTTCGCACCTGTCCTTTCACGCCCATGGCAACCCGTATGTGCGCTACAAGTCCCATCCCCAGGAGGTGACCCTCTGCGCGAAAGCGGGATCGGCCCTGGTGATTCCCAAGGACGTCTTTCACGGCACCCATCCGAACCGCGACACGGTACCCCGGGAACTGATCCAGTTCGGCTATCGGCCGGCCTGGTCCGGACCTGTCCAGCCCATGGAAGAGTGGGATCCCAACGACGTCGCCGCCGCACCCGCACAGGCCAGGCCCTTTCTGCAGAGCCTGAACACGACCGGCCTGGACTGGCAGCAACCGCACAAGCCGAAGGGGATGAAGAGCGAGGCGCCGGGGATCAATCCCGACCGATGGGAAGATTGATCGAACTTGATACTTCCTGCCGGTCAATATTCGAAAGAAACGGGAGGCGGTCGTCTCCGGACAAGGACAAAGGGATGAAGTGTAGCGTCTACAGCAGTATCAAACGATTCGCGGTATGGACGATCATGTCGTTGGCTGCGGCGTCCACGGTGCTCACGGCCTCCGCCCAGACCGAATTCCACCTGCAGGCTGGCAAGCTGAGGAATCCCTTCGCGCAAAAGAGCGTACAGTCCCTGGTGCTCACCGTACAGCAGGCATCCCAATGGAAGCTCGGGGACAGCTTCTTCTTTCTCGATTATGTAATCGACCGGGAGACGGACGGATTCAACGACCGTGATTTCTACGCCGAGTGGTATCCGACGCTCAGTATCGGCAAAATGCAGCAGTCCGATGCCAGTCTTGGACTTATTGCCGACCTGGCGATCATTGGGGGAATCAACATGGGCGGCGACGCGAAACTGTTCAAGTTTCTGCCTGGATTCAGGGCGTCCTGGGATATCCCGGGATTCTTGTTCCTGAACACCGATCTCACGGCTTATATCGACCAGAACTTCGGCGTGGCAAAGGGCGGTGCGCCGAAGGAAGGGCACAGTTTCATGTTCGACGTCAACTGGGCCGCCCCTTTTGATATCGGCCAGCATTCCTTTGCCTTTATGGGTCACGCGGAATATATCGGAAGCCGGTCCAACGAACTCGGCGGCCGGCACGACGCGTCGATTCTCGCACAGCCGCAGTTCGTCTGGGACATCGGCCGGGCCGCTGCTGGCGAACCCAATCAGTTGCTGCTTGGATTCGAGTACCAGTACTGGAGAAACAAAATCGGCACGGACGACGACGAAAACACCATCCAGTTCCTGGTGGTCTGGCGTCTCTAGGTCTGGCGTCTCCAGTTCTGCCTGTCGTGCCGATTTCATAGTCAACCAATCAGATTCACGAGGCGGGTACGTCCGAAGGCCCATCAGTCACCGGAACGCCCGCCAAGTCTTAGGACTGCTTGATGAAAGCCGCTGTAATGGACGCCTTCGGATCACCCCTCGAGGTGCGGGAAGTTCCCGATCCCGTGCCGTCGGAGGACGGCGTCGTAATCGAGGTAAGGGCCAACGGGATCTGCCGGAGCGACTGGCATGGATGGATGGGGCACGACCCATCCATCAAGCTGCCTCACGTACCGGGTCACGAATTTGCCGGCGTGGTCGTCGAGAAGGGCAGCCTGGTGCGCAACTGGCAGGTCGGCGACCGGGTGACCGTGCCCTTTTGCGGAGGATGCGGCACCTGCGAACAGTGCCTGGCCGGCCATCACCACATCTGCGACAATGAGTACCAGCCGGGGTTTACCGGTTGGGGCGCCTTCGCCGGCTACGTGACCATGCCCTACGCCGACGTGAATGTTGTGGGCCTCCCTGATGACCTGGACTTTGTCGAGGCCGCAAGCCTGGGCTGCCGGTTCATGACGGCGTTCCGCGGGGTGGTGGACCAGGGCCGGGTCACCGGCGGCGATTTCGTGGCCATACACGGATGCGGCGGGGTCGGGTTGTCGGCGACCATGATCGCTGCGGCCGTGGGGGCCGAGGTGGTCGCCGTGGACATCGACGAGACCCGGTTGCAGCTGGCGAGGGACTTCGGCGCACGGATGACGGTGAACGCAAAGACGAGTTCCGACGTGGTGCGGGAGATTCGGCAGAAGACAGGCGGCGGCGCCGTGGTCTCCATCGATGCCCTCGGGAGCAAAATCACCAGCCGCAATTCCATCCGGTGCCTGCGTAAGCGGGGCCGCCACGTGCAGATCGGATTGACCCTGGCAGACGAGGCCGACGTCCCGATCCCCATGAACGCGGTCATCGCAAAGGAACTTGAAATCGTGGGCAGCCACGGCATGCCGGCCCACCGGTTTCCCGACCTGCTGCGCATGGTTACCTCCGGCGCGCTGCAGCCCGGCCGCCTGGTCGGCAAGACCGTCGCGCTCGAAGAGGCCGGCTCCGAACTGGAAGCCATGGGCCGGTTCAGCCAGACGGGCGTCACGGTCATCGACCGGTTCTGACGGTCATCGACCGGTTCTGACGAAAGGAATACGCGTGTCCGAGCAGGAAATCGTTGCCCTTGAACGGCAAATCTTCGAACTCACCGCAAAGTTGAACGAATTGCGGCGCGAGAACGCTCCCCGGCCGGTTCCGGAGTACAAGTTCGACACCCTGACCGGAGAGATCGCCCTGCTCGACCTTTTCGCCGGCCGCGACCGCCTGCTGGCCATCCACAACATGGGACAGGGCTGCCGTTACTGTACGCTGTGGGCAGATGGATTCAACGGCATGCTGGCCCATCTCGAGGACGCCGTGTCCGTCGTGCTCCTTTCCGGCGATCCCCCCGCCTTGCAGCGTGACTTCGCCAATTCACGGAACTGGCGCTTTCGACTCGCTTCCCACGGGGGCGGCGCGTATATCGTGGAACAGACGGTAATGGCGGGCGTGGAGAACATGCCCGGTGCGGTGCTCTACGAACGGCAGGGCGACCAGGTACTGCGGAAGAACAGCTGCGTATTCGGCCCCGGCGACCTGTACTGCTCCCTCTGGAGCCTGCTGGGCCTTGCGGGTCTCGGCGAAGCGGAATGGACACCGCAGTACCGTTACTGGCGCCTGCCCGAGAAGATGGACGATGGCGGCGCCAATCTGCTCGAATAGCGGCTAGCCCGTTTAAGGGGTTCATGCTTCAGCGGTCGCTGCAGTGCGCAACAGGGCTGCGGGAGGCGTGGTGCGCGACAGTCCAGCCATCAAACTGTTCCTCGGAAACTGGTTCCTTCGCGAAGCGCAGTTGCCGGAGCTTACCCGGGCGGAAGCGCAACTCATCGAAGCCGCTACCGGACCGGACCCGGGACGATGGGATGGCCGGCCGGATCTGTCGCGGATGAACGCGATCCTTGCCGAAAACCCGACCGTACTCAATCGCATCGGCGCCTACCTGCTTACCGTCGTTGTCGGCATGCGCGGCTGTGGAGGCGCGGTATCGCTTCTGCTTGATCGCGGCGTGCCCTTCAACATCGATACCCGTTCCCACAACGTACTCCACGAAGCGGCCTGGGCGGGTTCCGTCGATACGCTCGAAGCCGTTTTCACTTCGGGCGCGGCGGATGCCACACCGGTGTCCGTCGAAAAACCCCATACAGGCTGGCCCGCGAACCTTTCCCTCATGTACTGGGCTGCCTGGGGCGGGTTTCCCCTGGTCGCCAGCCTCCTGATCGATTACGGCGTCGGGATACACCACGAACTGCCGATCAAGGGCAACGGGGAGCGGGGCGAAACGTCCCTGCACGAGGCCGTGGCCCCGGGACGCTGGGGCGACGACGATGCACCCAGGAACCGGGGCAAGCGTAAAGTCGCCCGCATGCTCATCGAGGACGGCGCGGCCTACGACGCTTGCGCGGCGGCGGGAATGGACGACATCGCCCGTCTCGAGGCGATCATGACTACCGATCCCGAACATGCCGTGTCGACGGGCGCCTACGGGATGACTCCCCTGCACTGGGCGTCGAGGGCGGGTTCGCTGGAAAGTCTGCAGTGGCTGCTGGACCACGGCACCGAGGTCGATGCTCGAAACGACGCCCATCGCACGTCCATGCAGCTTGCGGCCGAAAGCGGCCGTCCGGAGGCCGTGAAGCTGCTGGCGGCGGCCGGCGCCGACCTGAACACGCAGGATCGCAAAGGTCGCACTCCGCTCCATCGCGCAACGTACGAAGGACACGCCGAGGCCGCGGAAGCACTGCTCGCCGCGGGTGCGGACACGACCGTGCGTAACAGGAACGGAAAAACTGCCTTCGAAATAGCCAGGAAGAGCGCTTCCTATCTCAAGAAACGAACCTGATTCCCGACTCCCCCGAGGTGCAGCCATGAATGTCCTGCTCAGGATGAATCTGATCGAACCCCTCGTCGACGAGATCCGCCAGGTCGACGAGAAAGTACGGGTGGTAAGTGTGGATTCGGAAGAGGAGGCGCTGGCCGTCATGCCGGAGATCGAAGTGGTCTGCGGCGAGATCACCCGGGCCCTCTTCGCGCGAAGGAGGAAGCTCGCCTGGATCCAGAGCTGGGGCGCCGGCGTGGACGGACTGCTTTATCCCGAACTGGTGGAGAGCGACGTGGTGCTATGCAGCGCGAAGGGCTTCGTGGGCGTGCACCTGGCCGACCACGCCATGGCACTTCTGCTCGCGCTGACCCGGGGCATCCACACCGCGATCCGCAATCCGGGCTGGGATCCGCGCTGGCCCATCCGCGACGCCTCGTGGGAACTGGTGGACCGGACCATGGGCATCGTGGGTCTGGGCGGGACCGGCCGTGAACTGGCCAGGCGGGCGGCCGCCTTCGGCATGCGCGTCGTCGCCGTGGATCCGGAGGACGTGGAGGTGCCGCCCGAGGTGGAAGCCTGCTGGGGCATGGATCGGTTCCACGCCCTCCTGGAACAGTCGGACGTCGTGTCCGTCTGCGCGCCGTTGACGGCGGAGACGGATGGATTATTCGACCGGACCGCCTTCGCCCGCATGCCGGATCACGCGCTGTTGATCAACGTCACCCGGGGCAGGATCGTCGACGAAGCGTCCCTGCTAGAAGCGCTGGAAGGCCAGCGGATCGGCGGCGCGGGCCTGGACGTGGTGCCCCAGGAGCCGCTGCCCGGCGACCATCCGCTGTGGAAGATGGACAACGTGGTGATCACGCCCCATACCGCAGGGGGTTCTCCCAACCGGGACGGCCGGTGCGTGGCCCTGTTCTGCGAGAACCTGCGTCGTTATCTGGATGGACGTACGCTGAAGAGCGTGATCGACAAGCGCAAAGGGTACTGAATCCGCGTCCGCCGGCGCTCCGCTTCCCCCGAGAGCTCTTCAGGAAATCCGATCGGGCCACGTCCGGGAATCACGCCACCCGATCAGTGGCGGTGTTCCACCCCGTGGTCGTGCGCGGTGTGGTAGTGGTGGGCGAGCAGGTCCGCGCCGAAGTCGTTCGTCGGGTTGCGCCATACCGTGTGCACGTGGTTGGCGTCGTTCTGCACGTTGTCGTATTCCACCAGAAACCGTCCGCCCTGCAGGCGGTAGTAGTGGGGTTGCCGGGCTTCCAGGCCGCCCGCCCAGGCCAGGTGGACGTCGCCCACGCCGTGCTTCCTTAACAGGTCGGATTCGATCTCGGCGACGGCGTCGGGCATGCGTTGAATGTATTCGCCGATGAGGGTCTCCAGTATCTCCCGCTGCCCGTCGTTCATGCCTGCCCCGGCGAGGCCGCGGGGCGTTTCCGTATACCGCACCACATCATAGGGCACGTCCGTTCGGGCCAGCCGGTCCGGTTTCTCCCTGTTTTCCTCTATAAATCGCTGATTCACCGTGACGATGTCCCCCGGCGGAACCGCCGCGATCAGCGCGTTGTGCCTTTGTTCTTCGTCCAGGGCGCGCACCAGTTCCCGCGCCAGGTCTTCCACGTTGCCCAGGGGCCGGAGCGCACTGACGCCGTTGAGCGCGGCCGATGCCGGATTCGCCCCGAAGAAGAAGGGCGTGGGCGCGACGATCTTCCCCCCGGCGATGGTATAGTTGATGGAAACGTGATGCCCCTCGAATTTCCAGCCCCAGGGATCGCGGTCCGATGGCGTGCCGAATAGGGACACGTAGTAATCGGAAGGATCCCGCCAGTTGCCCGACGACCATCCCTCCCGGGCATCCAGCGTGGCTTCCAGGCCCATGATGGTCGTCGTCGTAGCGTAACCCGTTCCGCTCAGACCGGTGGCCACGAACTGCAGGGCCCGGCGCCGCTGTCCCCGGTCCATCTCCCCGAGCGGCAGGCCTTTACGCGCCAGGGGCACATAGTCCCAGAAGGTGCGTGCGTCATCGTCTTCGAAGGGAAAGAGCGCTTTCGCCCGCTGATCCGGGGCCAGGACGGCCGTGAAACTGGCGGCCGCTTCTCCCATCCGTTGAACCAGGGCCTGGATGTGTGCGTTAGTCAATAAACCGTTATGCTCGTCGCTCATTTTGGTCTCCGATCGGAACGTAGACGCATAATGTTGCGATCCGTATCACTTCAGATCCGGAAAGCGCAGGAACCGCCTGGCCGTGCCGCCCATGATCGCCTCGTACTCATGGGGCTTGATTTCGGGCATGGTCTCTTCGATCAGATGCGCCAGCTTGTCGTACCCCGGCTCCTCGTAGATCCACGGAAAGTCCGTGGCCCACATGAGCCGGTCGGCTCCGAAAGTGCCCAGGAAGTTCCTGTGCCATCCCGCCAGATCGGGGTAGGGGTATGGTTCTTTGCTGAAGGCGTAGTGGCCCGACAGTTTCATCGTCACGTTTTCGTAGGTACTCAGCCGGTGCGTGGTGTGAAAGGCCGGATTGTACGGCACGATGTCGATCTGCGGCCGTCCCCACTGGTCCGTTCGGCCCTTGCCCAGTCCCGGACAGATGCCCAGGTGGTTGATGACGACGCGCACCTGGGGAAAGGCGTCGACGAGCCAGGCGATCAGGTGGGCGTCCTCCGCCCGCACGTACAGCCATAGGACGAGGTCTTTCGCCGCCGCGTGCCGCCAGATGGGGTAGGTCGTGAACGTGCGTACGTCTACGGGATCAAAGGGATCCGGGGGGCCGCCGACCATGCCGAGACGAAAACCCACGATCCCCGTTCCGTCCGTCAACCGGTCCATGTGCTCCTCCGGCGCGCCGTAGACCGGTTCGGGAATGAGCCCGATGCCCAGAAAGCGATCGGGATAAGACCTGAGGCAATGGAGCAGGTAGGCGTGCTGCGCCACGCTCGTGCCGCCGATCTGTACCAACATGGCCTGGTCGATGTCGCTGGCGGCCATGTAGGACATCAGCTTTTCGACCGTTTCCTCCCGTTCCGGAGGCGTACTCCCACCAGCTTCTCTCGGAAACTCGCGGGTCACCTTCGCGAATACGTGACCGTGGGCATCGATACGTGGCATGCGGCTCCCTGCTTATGATAACCCGAAAAACCGGCGCCGGTCCGGCGTGTTCAGCGACGGGGCAAGGTGGGCGTACCTATCGGGATCGATCTTCCCGGGCGTACGCTTTTCGTAGGTGAGGATGATCGACTTACGCGGGATTCCAGTCTGGTTATGCATGGCCACGTGCCATCCGTAGGTATTGAACATGATGGCCGTTCCCGCACTGCCCGGAAACCGCTTGTGGCCGGGCATGGCTTCGAGGTTCTTTACGCGGGGGTAGGGCCCCGCGCCGGGCCGGTGGCTGCCCGGGACGTAGGCAAATTCCCCGCCGCCGCGCTCGACGTCGTCCACATAGACCTGCACCTTGATATGGAGCGGATGATCCGGGGGGACGTCGGGATGCCATCCCGTGTAACCCATGGGCCAGATCGGCGTCGTCCGGACCTGCTCGCCGATGAAGATCATGTCGTCTTCGGTAAAGGCCCTCACGAATTCGAAGTAACGCGGCTGGTCGAGGATGTCGATGAAGACCTCGTCCTTTTCCAGCACGTTGGGAATGTCGAAATAGGTCGCCGCGAGTTCCCCCCGGGCGACCCTGTCCAACCAATCTGATTTGCAGGCGGCGGCCCAGTGGTCGAAAGCCTTCTGGAGGCGCTCCAGCATATCGCCCTGAATCGCGTCCTCGAAGACGAGATATCCCTGTTCCTCCCACTGTTTCCATTCCGTCGGGGTGGGACCGGATTCTGCGGTCATTCGTGACTTCTTTCTTCTCGATTCAGGATAGTGGCGCTGGTGTATTCGGGAATCAACAGCAACGATCCGACGCTGTCAAGCGCGACGGACTTACGGTGTCAGGCATGACGGTGTAGCACGCAGGATTTCCTCCTTGCCCGGATCTTCCTCACCGGTCTATCTTCAGCGTGCGTACGAACGCTCAAGAAAGGAGAAGCACTTGAAGATCGAAACCGTTGAATCCCTCGTGATCCCCGAGTTGAAAGTAGTGCGCTTCGGCCGCTTCAGGGATGACCGGGGGTACTTCACCGAGTCCTACCGGCTGGGGGATCTTTCCAGCAACCCGGAGACGGCGTTTCTCCGCGATGTCCGGTTTCTACAAATCAACGAGAGTTTCTCCCGCGCCGGCGTGGTCCGAGGCCTCCATTTCCAGTGGAACCCCCACATGGGAAAACTGGTCCGCGCCGTCAGGGGCCGCATTGTGGACCTGGCACTCGATATCCGGCTGGGTTCGCCCACCCTGGGCAAGATCGTTGCACGTGATATTTCGGAAGAACCTGATGTGGATCATGCCGAGTGGATCTGGGTGCCGCCGGGTTTCGCCCACGGTTTCTTCTGCCTGACCGACTGCCTCCTGGAGTACCTGTGCAGCGGGGAGTACAGCCCCGGCAACGAGGCCGGCATTTCGCCCCTGGCAACTGACCTGGACTGGTCGCTTTGCGATCGCGCGATGAAGCGCGCATTCGACGAGATCGTCACGGGAGAACCCATCCTGTCCGAAAAGGACCGGGACGCGTTTACCTTGAACGGCTGGCTTGCGGATGCACGGTCCTCGAACTTTATGTACTGAACGCGCAGCAATGTCGTCGTGCAACAGCAGTACCACGGCGTAATGCATGCTTCAATGAATGGGAGAACCTTTATGACATCGGATCAACCGTCGCTCTGGTCAGACATCCGCGGGCTCGTTTTCTTCGGCTGGATCGTCGCGGCGACGCGCCTGCTGCTGGATTTCGTCGCGCCTGAACAGTCCATGTTCATCGGCGTGTACTTCCTGATGCCCCTGGCGTACCTTTACTACGGTCTGAAAGGCAGGTGGGACCATCTGGCCTGGAGGCGGGTGGCGGGGTCGCTGCTCGTCGTGGTATTCCTGGTCTGGTTCATTCCAAACCTGGTTTCTTACAGTACCGCGTTATTCGCAGGCCTGGATCACGGACGGTTCTCACCGCAGAACTTCGTGAGGGTTTTCGATGATGAGGGACCGGTCATGACCATTCTGAACGGCGCCATGGTTGCGGGGGGCACCTTCCTCGCCGGATCGGTCTGGAGCGTCTCATTGGGTACGCTGTTCATCTGGCTGCCGGGGGCGATGCGAAGGCGGCAGGCTCGAGCCGGGTGACCGGACCTGTAGATCAGGCCCGCCGCGTCCCTGGAATCGCCGTTCGTAAGGCCCGCCGCGTAGCTAAAACCCGATTTCCCGCAAATACTCGAGCGTACGCTTCGCGATCGGGAAGGGTTTGTCGAAAGGCGCCGGATACATGTCCTGTTCCACGATAGCGTAACCGTCGTAGTCGATGCGCTTCAGCAGCCTAAGCAGTGCCGGAAAATCGACCAGACCCACCGAAGGTTCGCAGAACAGGTCCATGGCCACCGCGTCGGCGAAGGGGATGTGCTCGGCTTCCACCTTCCGCTGTTTCTCCGGATCCACGCTTTTGAGATGGAGGTAGGGGATCCGGTCGCGATGTTTTTCGAGGAAGGCCACCGGATCTCCGCCGCGGTAGGCGTGGTGGCCCACGTCGAAACACAGCGACACGCGCCCGCGGTCTGTATCCGCCAGGAAGCGTTCGATCTGTTCCTCGTATTCGACGTGGGTCTCCGCGTGGGGGTGGAACACGAGATGGAGTCCGAATGAGCTGCGGGCGAGATCGGCCACGCGGTGGGTCGTGTCGATAAGGCGCCGCCAGTTTTCGTCGTCCAGGGTCCGGGGTTCGATCAGTTCGCCGGTGAACAGGTCGGAGTAGGTCCCGTCGATCAGGACGAGAAAACCGGCGCCGGTGGCGGCCAGCAGTTCTCCCGCGCCCAACACCTGCTGCTCCAATTCGTGCCAGCGGTCCGGATCCTCGAGGTTCCCCATGGCGAAGGCGCTGGTCACCTTCAGGTTATGCGCCGCAAGCTCCCGCTGCAGCCGGTCGATCTCCGTGGGCAGATAACCATAGGGCCCCAGCTCGATCCACGTGTAGCCGGCTTCGGCCACCTCGTCCATGAATCGCCGCCACGGAGTCTGCCTCGGATCGTCGGGAAACCAGACGCCCCAGGAATCCGGCGCGCTGCCGATGCGGATGTTCACGGAATCCTCCTCATATCCTTCTCCCTTAGGACGCCGCATCGTGAGCGCGGCGAAGCAAGCGCGTTAAATGTGGCGTCGCGGAACTATCGCTAGTAGTGGAACCGCTGGCTGGTGCGCCGTTCGGCCTCGTAACCTTCGCGTAGTTTCCGCGTCATGGGATCGTTGGTCGCCTCGGCGGAAGCGATGTCCCACCATACGTCGGACGGCGGCAGGTAGCGGTGTTTCTCGGTCTCGCACACGATTACGCAGGCCCGCGTCTCCGCCCGGGCTTCCCGGAGCGCCTTCTGCAGCTCGTCCGGTGACTTCACGTGCCACGCCCGTGCGCCGAAACTCCTGGCGTTGGCCGCGAAATCGATCTCCAGGTATTCCCCTTCGAGACGGTCCGAACCGGCGTCCCGACCGCGGAACTCGTTGCCGAAGGACCGGCCCGCCCGGGCCATCTGCAGGGCCCGGATGATCTGGTAACCGTGGTTCTCGGAGATGACGACGGTCACCTTGAGGCCCTCCTGCATGGCGGTCATGAGTTCGGTGGGATTCATCAGGTAGGTCCCGTCGCCGATGTAGACATAGATTTCGTCGTGTGTCCCGGCCATGCGGGTGCCCAGTCCGGCCGGCAGTTCCCAGCCCATGCACGAATAGCCGAATTCCAGGTAACAGGCCGCGCCGCCCGTCACGTCCCACAGCCGGTGCAGGTCGCCCGGCGGGCTGCCGGCGGCGGCGATGACGCAGTCGCCTTCCCGGGCTTCGCTGTTCAGGGTCTGGATGAGCCGGGCCTGGCTCATGGCCTCACCGGGATGGTCGACGTACACTTCTTCTTTCAGCGACCTGTGGTAGGCGTCCATGTGGCGGCCGATCTCCGCTTTGTACGTGTCGTCGGGCCGGATGCCGGCTTCCCTTGCGGCTTCGGCCAGGGCGGTCAGCGCCTCCAGGGCGTCGGCCGTGACCGGCAGGGCGCCCTGCTTGTAGGCGTCGTGGCCAGCCACATTGATGCCGATGAACCGGACGTCGGGATTCGCAAAGACCGACTGCGATCCGGTGGAAAAATCGGTCAGCCGCGTCCCCACGGCGATGACCAGGTCGGCCTCGGCGGCGATTCTGGCACCTGCGGGTGTGCCGGTCACGCCGAACCCGCCGATCGCCCAGTCCGAGGCTTCGCGCATGGCGCCCTTGCCGCCGAAGGTCTCTCCCACGGGGATGCCGCAGGTCTCGGCGAAGGCCGCGAGGGCGTCCCAGGCTTCCGAGTAGTGGACGCCGCCACCCGCGATGATCATCGGCCGCTTCGCCCCTTTCAGCAACTCGACCGCCTCCGCGATTCGCGCTTTCGTCGGCGGCCTGCGCTCCACGCGCCACACCCGTTTCTCGAAGAAGTGGGCCGGGTAGTCGTAGGCGTGGGCCTGCACGTCCTGGGGCAGCGAGATCGTCACCGCGCCCGTATCCGCCGGATCGGTAAGGACGCGCATGGCTTCCGGCAGGGCGGTCAGCAGTTGTTCGGGCCGGTTGATCCGGTCGAAGAAGCGGCTGACCGGGCGGAAACAGTCGTTGACGCTCACCTCGGCTGACACCGGGTGCTCGAGTTCCTGCAGCACCGGACCCTGGTACCGGGTGGCGTAGTAGTCGGACGGCAGCAGGAGCACGGGCAGGCGGTTGATCGTGGCCGTGGCCGCGCCGGACAGCATGTTGGTCGATCCCGGACCGATAGAGGCCGTGCACGCTATGGTGGCCATGCGGTGGTTCACCTTGGCGTATCCCGAGGCCGTGTGCACCATGGACTGCTCGTTGCAGGGCTGGTGGTAGGTCAGGTCCTGTCCGTACTCGAAGAGGGCCTGGCCCAGCCCGGCCACGTTCCCATGGCCGAATATGCCGAATATGGCGGGGATGAAACGACGCTCCACGCCGTCGCGCTCGCTGTACTGCACGGACAGGTACTTGACCACCGCCTGCGCCGTGGTCAGGCGGACCTTATCGTGGGGATATGCCATGATCTGCTCCTTCGTTTAGATACCTGGTCCCGGTCGATTCGGGCGGTGCCGGCCGGCCGCGATCGATCAGTCGATAGCCGGCGCCAGGTAACTCAGCCGATTTCCTGCACCGTTTCCCATCGGTCGGACGACCAGGAGCGCTCCACTGCGGCCAGCACCTCGGCCACGGCCCGCGCTTCACTGAAGCCGGGCTCGCCCTGCCTGCCCGCCGCGATGGACTGCAGGAAGTGAGAGGTCTCGATCGCCTTGAGGTCGTTGTATCCGAGTCCCACGGCCGGCCCGGGGTTGAAGTGTACATGCCCGGGATAGGCCGGGCCGCTCTGCAGCGTGACGAACCCGTCCTGCGGACCGTCGACCGTGTACCACTGCAGTTCGTTCATGCGCTCGAAGTCCCATCGGACCGCGCCCCTCGTGCCGTGGATCTCGAAGGCCATCTGGCATTTCGTTCCCTGGATCACGCGGTCGACTTCGAAGGTCCCCCGGGCGCCATTCTCGAACTCCACCAGTGCTCCGGCGTAGTCTTCATTCGTCACGGGTTCGCGCTGCCCGCCGGTCCCGACGGAGAAGTGGGTTCCCTCGCCGGCCGGCGCGACAGGCCGGTCTTCGATGATCAGCGCCTTCTGCCCCACCACGCGTCTGATGGGACCCGCGAGGAGGTGGGCCATGTCGACGACGTGGGACATGAGATCGCCCAGGGCGCCGCTCCCGGCATCCTCTCTTCGGAAGCGCCAGGAGAGCACGCCGTCGGGATGGCTCGCGTAGCCCGCGAAGAACCGGCCGCGATAGTGGGTGAGGTCGCCCAGCGCACCGTCGGCGACAAGCGTTCGCGTATGCTGCACCAGCGGCGCCCACCGGTAGTTGTAACCGACCCAGCTCAGCACGCCTGCTTCGGCGGCTGTCCGGGCGATTTCGGCCGTTTCCGCGGGGGAGCAACCCACGGGCTTCTCACAGAAGATATGCTTGCCTGCCGCTGCGGCGGCCCGGACCATGTCCAGGTGGAGATGGTTCGGCGCGGTGATATTGACCACGGATACGTCCGGGTCTTCCATGACTTCGCGCCAGTCCGTCGTGGTCCTGGTGAATCCCAGCATGTCCCGGGCCTGCTCGCATCGCGCGGCCACGTCGTCGGCGCAGACGACCAGTTGCGGTAACAGCACGCTTTCGGGAAAGCGCTGCCGGACCTGGTGGTAGGCGCGGCCGTGTACCATGCCCATCCACCCCATGCCGATGATGCCGATGCCGATTTTCGAGGCCATGGCCGCCGCTCCGGTTCATCGATCGACCGATCGCCGGGGTCGGGTGCTCCGCAAGATCGCGAGGACCGGCCGCCTAATCTCAAGGTCGGCCGAATGATCGCCCGGGTCAACCCACGGCGTCGATCAACTGATTTACGCCGAGATACAGGAAGAGGACCAGTGCGAGGACGAGGAGTACGTTCAGCAGCCACCCCGTCTTCAGGTTTCCGACCCATTCACGTTTCGAGTTCATGTACAGCAGGGTGCCGGCCAGGAACGGCATGAAGAAGGCGCCGACCACCGTATAGATGATGACGATGGAAACCGGCCGGTCGAAAAGCAGCAGGACCATGGTCGGAAAGGTCAGGAACAGCAGGAACCCGCGGTAGTACCGGGAATCGGTCCGGACCATGGCCTCCCGGGCCTCGCTGGACGCCCTTTTGAACAGCGCCATGAAATCGGCGAACAGGTAGGGGATGCCTTGCCAGACCCCCAGCACCGAGGTGATGACCGCGGCCCAGAAGCCCAGGTAGAGGGACCACCGCCCGAAGGGTCCCAGTGCCAATTCCAGCCGGTCCGCCATGCCCAGGACGATATCGATGCCCACGGCTTCGGGACGTATCTGCGCGCCGAGAATCATGACGGCTATGCCAAAGAACCCCGTCAGGATATAGGCGCCGCCGAGATCGATCCGTATGCCCTTGAGCCACTCGCTGCCCTCGCGGCCGGCTTCCCGGATCCAGTACCCGTAGCACATGACCGACAGGCTGCCGCCCACGCCGCCCAGGACGCTCAGAACGGCGACCACCGAACCCGACGGCGCACTCGGCAGGGCGATGCCGCGCAGGAGGTCGCCGAGATCGGGGCGGAGGGCCCAGGCGCTGATCAGGAAGCTTACGAACATCAGGCCGACGAGCACCTTCATGACGGTCAGGAAGAACCCGAAACGGCCCGCCCAGACCATGACGCACGCGGCCAGGGCGTGGATGACCCCCCACTGCGCAACCGAAAGCCCTGGAAAAACCGTGTGGCCGGCGATGCCGGAGGCCGAAAGCAGTCCCCCGCCGACCAGGAAGGACCAGATGAGGAGATAGAGCAGGAAGAAATACTGGACGGGCCTGCCGAGGCGCTTTACCCAGCCTTCCAGGAGTGTGGTGCCCGTCGCAAGCTGCCAGCGACCGACTCCTTCGTTCAGGGCGAACTTGAGCACGGCGCCCCAGACGAGGGCCCACAGCAGCACCGTGCCGAAATTCGCGCCGGCATTGGTGGCCGAAATCATGTCCCCGGCGCCCACTCCCGTGGCTGCGACAGCGATCCCCGGTCCCATCAGGGCGAGCATCTGGAAGAAGTTCAGTTTCAAATCTCGTCCCGCATCATTTCGTCCAGGTATTGCTTGCCGGACAGGATCGCGTTGAAGGGATCGGCTCCGGTGGCCAGCTCGATGCTGATGTACCCGTCGAAGCCGCCGTCCCGCATGATCCGGAGTGCCCGGCGATAATCGATCATGCCTTCGCCCAGGGGCGCGTTGATGTGCTGGGCGCGGTCTTCTTCCTGGAAGTAGATCCGCTGGATATTCTTGACGTGCCAGAAGTTGGTGTGGGGCGCGAGCAAGCGGCACACGTCGTCCCATCCGCCTTCGGGCGTCGCGTAGGCGAAGTAGAAATTGCCGAGATCCGGGTTCGCCTTGATCAGGGGATGGCCGACCAGGTCGATCAGCCGCAGCATACCCTCCGGGGTGTCCACGATGCTGTTCTGGTGGAGTTCCAGGGTCAGTTCGGTGCCCTCCGGTTCGGCTTCCCGCGCCAGTGACCGCAGCACGCTGGCGGCCTCTTCGTAGTCCTCGTCCCGCGCCCGCATGCTGCTGCCCACTGGATCGGACTGCCCCCGGAGGTCCTGCTCGCGCACGCCCACTTCCCAGGGTTGGGGCGAGATGGACATGTTGACCAGCGGCGCGCCCGCGAGTTGGGCCGCCTTCACCGCCCTGTACAGCAAGCCCCGGTTCGTCGCCCGGACCTCCTCGGGCGCCGGCCAGGTGATGATCTTCCGCAGCACGGTCAGCCCGCCGATTTCGAGTCCGTGGCTCCGCGCCTCCTCGCCCAGTTCGACGAGTGCGTCGTCCGGCGCGTCGTAGAAATTGAACCAGGTCTCGCCCAGGTCGATCCCGTCGAATCCGTGGCGTACGAGCCAGTCCCACACCGGCTTTCGTTCTTCGGCGAGGGGATAACCCCGTTCCGCGGCTTCCGGCGAACGATAGCCACTCAGCGTGAGGGTACAGAAGACGATTTTCATGATGGATTCGCTCGCAGGTAGGCGTGAACGATGTCGCGGCACAGCGCGTGGTCCTGCCGCGCGCCGTAACCGTCTGTGACGGGTGGTTTCCCGTTCACGACGCAATCGTGGAAATGAACTAGCTCCAGCTTGAAGGCGTTCTGCTTGTTGACCACGAGTTCCTTCTTCCAGGGCTGTTCGCCGTCCATGCCCATCACCGTGACCGGCGACGGCAGTCCCCGGTCGAACCCCGTGGGGAACCGGATGCCCACGCGGCGCCCCGCACCAAAGACTTCCAGGGTCTCCCGGAAATCGTGGAGTTCGGGCAGGCTGGTCCAGGACGCCACGCACCGCGCGTCGTTCTCGTAGGCCAGCACGGTCGTCACACTCGTTCCTCCGCGCCAGACTTCGGCGCTGACCACCCGGTCCGGCGGACCGAAGAGGCCCCGCAGGCTGCTGATGTCGTGGATCATGCTGCCGGAAAGGGAGAAAAAGATCCTTCGTGCGGCCTCCGGCACGTCGCCGATGGCATCCTGGACGGCGCGCTCCCTTCTTTTCGTCGTATCCTCGATGACGTCCGGCGGTATGTCGTCGAAAGCATACAGCGTGTATTCACTCAGGTGCCGGTCGTTGCCGCAGTGAAGGTGGTTGGCCTGAATGAAGCGGATATCGGGCATGGCAAGCACCTCGTCCCGGGCGAAACGGTACCCTGGATCGTGCTGTTTCATGTACCCCACCATCAGCGTTTTGCCCGAAGCCTCGGCGGCCCCGATGATCCGGTCCGCTTCCCGCACCGAGTAGCACATGGGCTTTTCGATGAATACGTGCTTGCCCGCGTCCAGCGCGGCGACGGCCGCTTCGGTCTTGGGGTCGGCGAAACAGAGTAGCACGGCGTCCAGGTCGATGCCCAGGAGGTCCTCGTACCGGGTGACGCGGCTGTGTTTGGGTACGTGGTACATTTCGCCGATGAAGTCGACCAGCTTCGCGGAAGCGTCGCAGAGTCCGGCCAGTTCGTAACGGTCTCGAAGCTCGGCGATATTGGGCAGGTGTTGGATCTGGGCGATCGCGCCGCAGCCGACCACGCCGATCCTGATGCGGTCCATGGATACGCCTTTCCGGCCATCGATACTCTGGAACCGATGCCCTGCAGTCCATACTACAGATGGGGAAGTCGAAGAAGAGAATACGCCCGGAGGGATTCGAACCCCCGACCTACTGATCCGAAGTCAGTTGCTCTATCCAGCTGAGCTACGGACGCACGGGGAACCCACTGAGGCCAGCATTCGATATACGCATTGGGCGGTATGATGTCAACGAAATCAAGCGGCCATTCATCGGCCCAGACTGCGAACGAGGATAAGACGGAGGAAGGCGAACCGTTGATCGATACTATAGCGGCAAGGGCTCGAGAGACCGGCGGGTCCGCAAATGCCCGCGTTGACGCCAAGCCGGTTCGGGGCCTGGTGGTCAGTTGCTCCTGTATCCACGTAAAGGCCTTCGAAGCGGATGTTCCACGCACCGGTCACCTGCATCTCGATTCCTGAGCCCAAGACCCACCCGACGCGCGTCAACTGATCGTCGAATGAATCGTCGAGATCCACCTCCATCCGTCCGTCCGCTCCCGGGTCGAGATCGATGAACGAATTCGATATGCCGGCAATCGACACGCCGCCGTCGAGGAACACGCCGATTCGCCCGAAAGGCTTCCGAATGCCTATGCGCGCCGTACCGACCCAACGCAGATCCGACGTGGCCGTTTCGTCCATTCCGACGGGGTCCATCTGCCGGGATGCCGACGGAAGTCCGACGAACGTTCCGTCCATTTCGATTCGGATCGGTAGACGCCCCAGATGAAAGTGCCGCCCGGCCACGACACCGGCCGGGAATCCGGAATCGTCGTACTCGAACGTCTGCCCGGGGACGCCTTGTGATCCCGTAAAACCGTCGATGTCGGTGGATCGGACGTCCATTATACCCGGACCCGAGAATACGCCGATGTAGAAACCGATCGGGTTTTCCTGGGCTTGCGTGGTTCCCGCGGCGGTGATCAGTGAAGCGAGTGCAATAGCAAGCATACGCCAGCCACACCGCACTGTGCCTGGCCGGGATGATGCGGCCCGTGTGACAGGTTTTCCATGCGTTTTCTTCAGATTTCGTAAGCACCCCATGTTACGACTCATCCTTGTGCCTGATTCCAATGTGGAAATCCAGATGGATCGATATTACGCTTTCAAGGACTATTTAACAACTAATACGTACAAACCGGTGTTTCTTCGGAACTTTTTTATCAAAGAGGCTTGACAAGTGCCTGAATGTGTACTATATATAACATATGACACATTTTGGTAAACACATCCGTTCCCGCCGCGAGGCCCTGCGGAAGCAAGACAGGCGTTACTCCCTGCGCCAGGTGGCGCAGCGCATCGAGGTCGAGCCGGCCTACCTGAGCAAGATCGAGCGCGGCGATGTGGCGCCGCCTTCCGAGGCCACGACGCTCAAGCTGGCACGGGATCTGGGCGAGGACCCGGACGTGCTGCTGGCCCTGGCGGGCAAGGTGTCGAGCGATCTGCAGGAGATCATCCGCAAGCGGCCGAGGTTGTTCGCAGACTTGATCCGGAAGATGAAAGAGACTCCCGATCACGCCATCCTCAGGATAGTTCGCGAAGTGCGGGACGGTGAATGGTAACAGGAGGAAAGTGATGATATACCTTGAGCACGACCAGCTGGAAATACAATGCCCGGAAGTCCACGATCATGCACGGTGTTCGATCTCCTTTCAGCGTACGCTGCGCATCCCGGACGATGGGCAGGATTACCCCTTGCCCCCGGGCCTGGGTTGTTTTCCCCTGCGCCACCTGGATGACTACGCGGATCGCCTGCCGAACACGTGGGGCCGCAGGGGTGGTGTGATCATGCCGATGTTCCAGGCCGAAGCGATGTGGCTGAACTTCGACGGCTACCATGCTTATCCTTTTGCATTGAAGATCGCGACCGGTAAAATCTGCGCGGTCACTGGCGAAGACTGGATAAACTATCTGAATACCGATCCGCAAGACTACCTGGTATTGCCCGAACAACCGTGGCTTGATGGGTATTGCGTAGAAAAAGGCGTGATCCGCCAGTTCGTGGCCATGCCGCTGGGCAAGGGGTACACGGTCGAAGAGCAGTTGACGGGCTCGGCGCAGCATGGCGGCCTTCAGATAACGGCCTATCCCATGAAGGCGGAGCGCTATGAAGCGATGAGGGCGCGGGACGGACAATATCCATCGAACTACCCGAAACTGATGGAAATGCAAAGTCCCCAGGATGAGGGCATGGGACTAGCGCCCGGCGGCCGGATGCGCCAGGAGATCTACGAGGACGATTATGGCCTGGATGCCTGGGACCAGCGGCATCCCGTCCGGTGTTTCATTACCATCGCCAATTCGGCCCAGTGGATGGCGATAACCGGTGAGCGTCCGCCCATAGAACCGCCTACGGCCCAATACTATACCGAATCCGGCCTGCCCTGGTACGACTATTACGATGCCGATCACGAGGCCGTTTCGGGCAGCGATATCCTGAAGTCGGTGAAGAGTGTGGCACAGACCGGCAAGGAGAAAGGCGAAACGGCGCTGCCGGACAACGAATCGATCAACGGAACCCGGGTCGTATCGCTCCGGGACACCAGAAAACGCACGGTTCGGGAGTATACCGCCAGCGAATCGCAGGATTCGTGAGGACTGGTGTGCTCAGGAGGGGTCGTTGTCTTCGCCGGATGAAACGACGCCCCGGGATTTCATCTCTAGGTTCAAGCGGTATGATCGGAGAGATAGTTAGTCGAAGCCCGGTAATCCCGGAAGATGCGAGGTTGGTATACCCCAGGCAGGATTCGAACCTGCGACCCTCGGATTAGAAGTCCGATGCTCTGTCCAACTGAGCTACTGGGGCGAACCACCTTCAATATACGGGATCGGAGGTCTCTGTCAACACGAGAGTGGGACGTACTGGGATCGACTTTTTGCGGTAGAAAACGAGATTTCAGAAACGGCTTCCGACTGTTGAGATATGCCGCATTGAAGCGGTCACTCAACAGTTCATCTTCACATGGGAGCCAAAATGAAAAGATCTCTGATTCTACCGCTTTTGTTGTTACTCGCGACGCCGGGAACGGCATGGAGTGCTTTCGAACCGGTCTACGCCGGTGCCAGACCCGTCGGCATGGCGGGCGCTTTCGTGGCCGTCGCGGACGACGCCGAAGCGTCCTTCCTGAACCCGGGCGGTACGCCCAGGGTGGGCCGGCTTGCCTTGACGAGCTACTATACGCGGCTCTTCGGCATGAAAGAACTGGCTCAGTTGGCCGTCTCCGCCATCGCGCCGACCAGTCTCGGGCATTTCGGCCTGTTCTATCACGGACTGGGTAGCTCGCTGTACCGGGAAAGTATCTTCGGTCTCTCCTACGGACGTTCCATCGGCAGGCGGTTCCATGCGGGGCTCGCCCTGCGCCGATTAAGCCTTTCCATTAAAAACTACGATGGCGCTTCCGCCGTTGCGATGGACGCGGGCATCCTCCTGGATCTCCCCTTCGAACTTCGTCTCGGCGCGATGGCCCATGCCGTCGGCCGCTTCTCGGAGACCGGTTCCGCCGCGGAAAGCCCCCGCATCATCCAGGCGGGCTTGAGCAGGACGGGGGACCGTCTGACGGTTTCCTTCCAGCTCGACCGCCATCCGCGTCATGGCTACACCACGCGAGTGGGCCAGGAGTTTCGCCTGGCCGAGTCCGTTACGGTACGTGCCGGTCTGACCACCGATCCTTCCCTGTTCTACGTCGGCCTGGGCCTGGCGATGGGACGGGTCAAAACGGACTATGCCCTCTCGTCCCACGCCCTGCTGGGCATCACGCACCGGTTTTCCCTTACCATGGAGTTCGGTTGAGATGCGCCTGTTCATGAAACCGATATGGCGCATGCTGGCCGCCACGTCCCTGGTGGCGATGATGGGCTTGCCTGAAGAGCGGGCGGCCCAGGATCTGGACTATTCGATCGATGCACTGATAGACCGGGAAGCCGCCGATATCGATCCGGAGGACATCGCACTGCTGGTATCCCTGCGGCGCGACCCGCTCGATATCAACCGGTCGGGCCGTACCGAGTTGGAACAACTTCCGTGGATCACGCCGGCCCTCGCCGGCGCGATCGTGGCCTGGCGTGAAAGGCACGGACCCTTCGGCAACGCCGGGGAACTCGTACGGGTTCAAGGTTTCACGCCTGCCCTTGTTTCCCGGATCAGTCCCTTCGTTCGCGCGGCAGGAGGCGGCGCAGGGGACGATCCCAGTTTCGAGACCACCGGGCGACTGCGCCTGGCGCGAAGCCGCACAGACCGTCCCGACACGCCGGGAAACGGCATCCTGGGTATGCAGGCGGATATCGGCCTTGGAAGCAGGTTCAAGCTGGGTGGCCGGGGCGAACGCCGGGACCGGGGCGGCGAAACCCAGTGGCGGTCCGGATACGTGGATTTCGGCGGTTCGGCTACTTCCCGCAGACTGTTACTCGGATACTTTGAAATGGATTTCGGGCAGGGACTGATATGGCGCAGCCATTCGATCCGGCCTTCCACGGCCAGTCTCAGCGCGTCGGTGAAACGCCGCATCCGTGGCCTGCGGCCCGTGCGGACGACCTATGCATCCGGTGCCCGGCGCGGCGCAGCGCTGCAGATCGACCGTCGAGGTTTTCGCCTGACGGGGATGCTTTCGCGGGCCGATTCGGGAAATTGGGAACCAGGGGGCCGCATCGGCTGGAGCCGGAATAGTGGACTGGTCGGCATCTCGGTCCTTCAGTCTGAAGGAAGCCTGCGCGTGGGCGCGGACCTGGACTTCCTGTACGGCGGCACGAACCTGTTCGGTGAATTGGCCATCGACGACAAGGGTTACCAGACCGTTCAGGGAGGCATGGTCTGGAGCATGGAGGGCGTGGAAGGTGGGCTGACTTTCCACCGCCAGCCCGATGCCAGGTTGATAGAAAAGTCGGAAAGGTCGTGGCAGAGCCTGCTACTGCGCTGGCGGCCGGATCGCCGCACTACGCTTCAATTGAGCGTGGAACCACGGTTGACCTACCTGGAATTGTACCGGCGCAACACCCTACAGTTTCGCCGCAGAATGGGGCGCGGTGTCATAGCCTCCGGAGTGTGGCGCCGTGACATGGATGAAAGACAGACCACCGGGTCCGCTCCGCTGGATACCTGGCGGGGACAGGTGGCCTGGCGGACGCCGGCCCGGGTCCAGTGGCGAGCCCGCTATGAGCGACGCGGCCGGTCCGGATTGAAGCCCGAACACGATCTGCGGCTGTACATGCGGTACCGGTCCAGGGACCGCTTCAGTATGTCCGCGCAGTGGGAATATCGGCTCTCGGGGTTTTCCGCATCGGAGGACACGCTGGCCGGATTTTTCGGTCCGGAATCTTCGGTATC
>JAPPBT010000015.1 GCA_026702745.1 Gemmatimonadota bacterium | reverse complement strand
GTGCTCGACGCCCTCCTGGCGAGGTTTCCGGTAACCCTCTCCCTGGCCCTGACGGCCGTATGCCTGTGGATGTTGATCAGCGTACCGCTGGGCATCCTCACGGCAAAGTATCGCGGCCGGGCCATCGACCGGACGGTGCTCATCGTATCCCTGGTAGCCATTTCCCTGCCCGTCTTCTGGCTGGCCCGCATGCTGCAGTACTACCTGGCCTACCGGACCGGCCTGTTTCCTGTGGGCGGATGGGCGGGCTGGACCCACATCATCCTGCCGGCGGCGACCCTCGCCCTGGTGATTACGGGTTATTACGCCCGGCTGGTGCACACGAACATGGTGGAAGTGCTGAACGCCGATTACGTGCGCGTTGCCCGCGCCAAGGGGATCCCCGAGTACGTCGTCCTGTTCAAGCACGGGCTGCGGAACGCCGTCATCCCCGTCATCACCGTCCTCGGCCTCGACATGGCGGCGCTCATGGGCGGCGTGGTGTTTACCGAAAACGTTTTCGCCCTGCCCGGCCTGGGCGTCCTGGCCCTGCAGTCGGTCTTCAATCTTGACGTGCCCATGATCATGGGCGTCGTGCTCTTCTCGGCCGCGATGGTGGTCTGCGCCAACATCGTGGTGGATTTCGTGTATATGTGGATCGATCCCAGGGTCGAGGGGATGTAGCGTCCGGCTGACCGGCATCGGCCAGACGTCGGCCCGGCAGCGGCAGGCGGCGACCCGCGAAGAGGGCTTGCGTCACGAGCCGCAGCCGGAACGCTGCCCGACGTCCCGCATTCAGGAAAGCAGCGCCGAGGTCAGCAAGTCCACCACCAGGTCTTCTTCTTCGTACCCGTAGGCCAGCCAGAACTGGTTGTCGTCATGTTCCAGGATCATCGTGGGGAACTTGTCGGCGTGCAGAGACCGGCGAAGTGTGAAGTCCTCGTGGAGTAGCTCGTCGGTACGGACCGAGACGAGGTCTTTTGAAAAGCGCTGCGTATCCAGGTTCAATTCACCGGCAAGCTGCACGAGGGTTTCCGCGTCCGAAGGATTCCGCGCTTCGAGGTAGTAGGCCCGCTGGATGGCGTGAAACATCGCACCGGTCCCGTCCGGCCGCTGCATCCCGGCGGCGATGACCGCCCGGCAGGCCGGGTAGGTCGATCTCCTGGGCTCACAGTCCTTCCAGAAATCCCAGTTGAATTCCGCGCCCGTCCGTTCGGCGACCAGCCGCCACTGGGACTGCACGTAGGAACGGGTGTCCTCCGGCATGGGAGCTGCAGAGTCCCGGGCAAGGCCGCCCATGACGTAGCGGATAGGGGTTTCTTCCGGGAGCACGCCGGAGACCGCCTCCAGCACCGGACTGAATCCCCAGCACCAGGAACACATGGGATCGGCGATGTAGTAGAGTACGTCGCGTTGCAAAATCTACCGTCGCTTCCGTCGGTTGTGAACAACCAAAAAGACCTGTGCGAGCGCCATCGCGGAACGTATTATAGTGAACCCAAGTTCACCTTATCAAGAGAAGATCACACGAGGAGATGCGCATATGTTCAACGGACTGGGCATGGACATGGGAAACTTGCCGCGCCTGTCGCGCGCCAAGACGCGGTCCATCTCGCCGGAAAACACGGACGGCGGTAAGGGCCGGGGCGGCATGGCCACGGAGGGCACAGGCGCCCATAACGCACGGCACCTGGGGCAGGGCTGGAAGATCTCCCCTTCCTTCGACATCGAAGCGGGGGAAACGCTGACGATGGCCGATATCGAAGGTTCCGGGGCCATTCAGCATATCTGGCTGACGCCCACCGGCCACTGGCGCTTCGCCATCCTGCGCATTTACTGGGATAACGAGGAACATCCCTCCGTGGAGTGCCCCATGGGCGATTTCTTC
This sequence comes from Gemmatimonadota bacterium, assembly GCA_026702745.1. Classification (NCBI taxonomy): domain Bacteria; kingdom Pseudomonadati; phylum Gemmatimonadota; species Gemmatimonadota bacterium. Next base: position 25,754 of record JAPPBT010000015.1, on the reverse strand, counting down.
GCGTGCGGGTGGAGTGAATACGCCCACGTGTCCTCGCTGGCCGTGTGCGTAAACCCGGCCAGCGCGTTCAACTGCTACTGGGAGATGCCCTTTCGCAAGCGTTGCCGCATAACGCTGGAGAACATCGCCGACGAGAAGATGCGCGTATACTACCAGATCGACTACACGCTGACCGAGGTCCCCGACGACATCGGCTATTTCCACGCGAGCTTCCGGCGGACGAACCCCGTTCCGTACAAAGAGGTGTTCACCATACTGGACGGCGTACAGGGGCACGGCCATTACGTCGGCACCTACATGGCGTGGGGGTCCAACAGCAACGGATGGTGGGGCGAGGGGGAGATCAAGTTCTACATCGACGGGGACGACGAGTTTCCGACGATTTGCGGGACGGGCGTCGAGGACTACTTCTGCGGTTCGTACAACTTCGACATCGACGGCAAGTACGTCGAGTACACCACCCCGTACGCGGGCATGCCCCAGGTCATCCGCCCCGACGGCATGTACAAGTCCCAGCAGCGGTTCGGCATGTACCGGTGGCACGTGTCGGATCCGGTGCGGTTCGAGGAGGACCTGAAGGTAACCATCCAGGCGCTGGGCTGGCGGCAACTGCTCGGTTTTGCGGAGGGTGGCCCCTACCAGGCGCTCCAGGACGATGTCGCATCGGTGGCCTTCTGGTACCAGACCCTGCCGAGCGCGCCCTTCCCCGCGCTGCCGGACCGTGATCAGCTGGAAGTCATCTGATCGGGAGAGGAGTTACCAGCGGCAGAACGGCATGAATACCGGGCCGCGGGAGCACAATGGAACCGGAACAGCTTCAGTCGGTCCGCAGCCGGATCACCCACACCCTCTTCGTCACCCAGGCCCTTTTCGGCGCCACCCAGGTCGCGGCCTTCACCGTCGTGCCCATCCTGGCGGCGCAGTTGTCCGACAGCGAGCGCATGACGGGCGTGCCCATGACCATCGCCTTTCTCGCGCGCTCGATCAGTGCTTTCCCCTTCGGCTGGATCATGGACCGCCTGGGCCGCCGGGCCGGGCTTACGGCCGGATACCTGTCGTCCCTGATCGCCGCCGCGGCCAGTTTCCTCAGCGTGGCCGTCCATTCATTCGCGGGATTCTGCGTCGCGTCTTTTTTTGCGGGCATGGCGCGAAGTTCCAGTGAGCAGGCGCGGTTCATCGGCGCGGAAATCTATCCCGAGTCCGAACGGGCACGCATCATCGGCCGAATCGTATCCGCCGGCACCATCAGCGCCATCGGCGGCGCCATGATGGTGGCGCCCGCGGGGATCTGGATCGCACAGTACGGTTATCCGCCCATGTCGGGACCCTTTGTCGTCGGCGTGGGCCTGAGCCTGGCGGCGGTCCTGCTTACCCTCTTCCTGGTCCGCCCCGACCCGCTCGACCTCGCACGGCGCATCAAACCTTCCGCCGAATCGGAAATCGACGAGACGACTACGCGCCCCGTGCGGGAGATCCTCCGCAACGTGCACGTCCGGTACGGGATCGCAGCCATGGTGATCGGCCAGTTCGTCATGACGCTGCTCATGGTGATCACGCCCCTGCACATGAGCCACCACGACCATGGCACGTGGCTGATCTCGTGGGTCATCATGGCCCACGCCATCGGCATGTTCGGCGTTTCTGGCATCACCGGACGGCTGATCATGCGGTGGGGGCAGCATGCCATCGTGAAGTGGGGCGTGCTCATCCTCGTCGTATCCTGCGTGATCACCCCGGTTTCGCCCCGGTTCATCCCCCTGACGATCGCTCTCTTCCTTCTCGGCCTGGGGTGGAACTTCTGCTTCATCGCCGGCTCTTCCCTGCTCTCCAACGCGCTTGCGCCCCTGGAACGGGGCCGCGTGCAGGGCGTTAACGAGATGTTCATCGCGCTGTCGGCGAGTTCCGCCAGCCTTGTGACAGGAATCCTCTTCGAATCGGGCGGCATGCTGCTGCTGGCGGTGATCGGAACGGTTTTCTCGGTCGGCCTGGGATTCTGCAGCCTGGTATATACAAAGAGAGTCGGGCGGGGGACCCTGGCGGAAGCGGCGGGGTGATTGTGGTGAGTTGAGCAGGAGGCGGCCGGCTGAGCGCGGTGAACGAGACGGACGCGGCGGGGTGAATGAAGCAGCCCTGTACAGGCGGCGGCCAGTTGAGTGGGGCAGACTTGCTAGGCGGACTCCGGGCGGACCGGAGTGGGGATCTCGTCCACCGAGGCGCATCCCAGGTTGACCATGTTGACTTCGAGGTCGGCCTTCAGGATCTCGAAGGCGTGATCGCCGCCCGTCTTGCCGAATGCGCCCACGCCGTACATGAAGGCCCTGCCGAGCAGCACGAAATCAGCTCCTAATGCGAGCGCCCGGATGATGTCCAGCCCGGTGCGCACCCCGCTGTCGAAGAGGATGCGGGCCCGACCGTTGACCTGGCGGACGATAGGCGGAAGCGCGTCGATGGCGGCGAGCGTGCCGTCAAACTGCCGGGCACCGTGGTTCGAGACCTGGATGCCGTCCACGCCGGCCTCTATCGCCCGTTCCGCGTCGTCGGGGTGAAGGATGCCCTTCACGATCACCGGTCCGTCCCACAGATCACGGACTTCGCGAACATAGTCCCAGTCCAGCGTGCCGCCCAGTTCCTGGCCGACGTAACTCGCCACCTCGCCCATCTGCTTCGAATCGGCATACTTTTCGATGGCCCTGAGCCTGGGCAGCCCGGCGAGCAAGGTCTGGATCGTCCAGGTGGGATGCACCAGCGCTTCGTACACGAATCCGGCCGTGATCCGCGGCGGCGTCTCCAGGCCCGCGCGGCTGGTCCGTTCCCTGCGGCTGCCCATGGGCACGTCAGCCGTCACCACGAGCGTATGGAAGCCGGCATCCATGGCGCGCTTAAGCAGATCGTCGCGGATTTCCCGGCGCCGGGGCGGATAGAGTTGGAACCAGCCCATGTCGTCCACGATGGGTCCGACCGTCTCGGGCGCTTGCGTGGCCACCGTGCTCAGGCAGTAAGGGAAGCGATATTTCGCGGCCGAGGCCGCCAGGATAAACTCCGCCCGGGGCCACATGAGCCCGGTGAGCCCCACGGGCGCCATGCCGAAGGGTACGCTGTAGGTCCGTCCGAACAGGGTCGTGGTCAGATCGGGTTTGAGGTCGCCCTTCATGAAAACCGGCGCGAGCGTGACCTCCGCCATACGTTCCAGGTTCCTCGCCACGGCCCGTTCGTCGCCCGTGCCGCAGTCGAGGTACTCCCAGGCGATGTGCGGTAGCCTCTTGCGCGTCAGCCGCCGCAGGTCACTCACCGCGGGATAGCGTTGCAGCCGCCGTCTGAATCGCTTTTCCGTCATCCTTTTCGTTCCGGTTCCACTGGAAATGATCGGTTGATTTAGACCGTGGTACTTCGTAATTTGCTACGGTTCCCGCGCCGCTGTTTCCGGCGTGGATCGTACCCCAAGATAAACGCACGCTACAAAAAGGCAAGGCGATCGAAAATGGAAAACAATCCGCTGCTGAACTGGGACGATCTTCCCGCCTTCGACCGGATCGAGACCCATCATATCGAACCCGGAATCCGCGCCCTGCTCGAGAGCTGCGAACAGGCCGTAACCCGGCTCGAGGAGACCACGCCGCGCACCTGGCGCGATTTGATGGATCCACTTGAAAGCATCGAAGACGACCTCGGCCGTATCTGGGGCATCGTGTCCCACCTGCACGGGGTGAAGAACTCGCCCGAGTTGCGGGAAGTGTACGACCCCTTGCTCGCCGATGTGGTCAAGTTCGGCAACCGGCTCGGGCAGAGCAAGCCCCTTTTCCAGGCCTATTGCGCCTTGCGAGACAGCGAGGAAGCGAGGGATTTCGAACCTGCCCAGCAGCGGATCCTGGAGTCGGCCATACGCGAGGCCGAGTTGAACGGGGTGGGCCTGGATGACGCGGACCGGGAGCGTTACAACGAGATCAGCCAGCGGCTGGCGGAGCTGAGCACGAAGTTTTCCAACAACGTCCTCGACGCCACCAAGGCGTTCAAAATCAAGCTTACGGAGGCCGAAGAGACCGAGGGCCTTCCCGATACCCTGCTTGAACTGGCCGCGGATACGGCCCGGCAGGAGGGCCACGAGGAGGCCACGGCATCGGACGGACCCTGGGTCCTCACGCTGGACTACCCCAGTTTCATGCCGTTCATGCAGCACAGCAAGCGCCGGGACCTGCGCGAGCGCATGTACCGCGCCTTCATATCCAAGGCGTCGGACGGCCAGTGGGACAACAGAGACGTTGCCAGGGAGATCATCGCCCTGCGGATCGACAAGTGCAGACTGCTCGGGTTCGACACCTTCGCAGCGTTGAGCCTCAGCCGTAAAATGGCGCCCGATGCGGGTTCGGTGCGGCGTCTGCTCGACGAATTGCGCGCCGCGGGCCGTGGCGCCGCCGAGCAAGACATGGAAGCGTTGAAGGCGCTGGCCGGCGTGGATGGTGTGGATGGTGTGGATGGCGACGACGAACTCAGGCACTGGGACGTCCCGTACTGGGCGGAACGGCTTCGCGAGGCACGCTACGATCTGAAGGACGAGGAACTAAGACCCTATTTCCCGCTGCCCCGCGTGCTGAACGGATTGTTCGAACTAACGGAGCGCCTCTTCGGCGTGCGCCTGGAGGAGGCGGCCGGCGAGGCGCCGGTCTGGCACGAGGACGTCCAGTACTTCCGGGTGTTCGACGACCGGGGCGAGCCCATGGCGGCCTTCTACCTGGATCCCTACAGCCGTCCCGCGGAGAAGCAGGGCGGCGCGTGGATGGATACGCTGGTGGGCAGAAGCGCGGTCATGGCTTCCGCGGGACAGTCCGCCCGCCTGCCCGTGGCCTACATGATCTGCAATCAGGGTAAACCGGTCGGCGGCAAGCCCTCGCTCATGACGTTCCGCGAAGTGGAAACGCTGTTCCACGAATTCGGCCACGCGCTACAGCACATGCTGACCACTATCGACTACGGCATGGCGTCCGGCATATCCAACGTGGAATGGGACGCGGTGGAGATCGCCAGCCAGTTCATGGAAAACTGGTGTTACGACCGGGGAACACTGAAGGGCCTGGCCCGCCACTACGAGACGGACGAACCGCTTCCTGACGAGATCATCGACCGCCTGCTCGGTGCCAGGACCTTCCGGGAAGGCAGCAACACGCTCAGGCAGGTCAACTTCGGCCTGCTCGACATGGAACTGCACGAGCATTTCGATCCAGCGGGCACGGAGACGATCCTGGACGTGCAGCGCCGAATCGACGGGGAGACGCTGATCCTGCCGTCGCTGGAGGAAGACCGGTTCTTCTGCTCGTTCTCCCACATTTTTGCGGGAGGTTACGCCGCGGGGTACTACAGCTACAAGTGGTCGGAAGTGCTCAGCGCGGACGCGTTCTCCGCCTTCGAGGAAGCGGGGCTCGAGAACGAAGCGGAGATGCGGAGTCTGGGCCGGCGGTTCCGCGATACCATCCTGGCCCTGGGTGGCAGCCGGCATCCCATGGACGTCTTCCGGGATTTCCGCGGAAGGGAACCGACCACGGAGGCATTACTCCGGCAGGGCGGTCTGCTCCATGAATGACATCGTTCGCATCGGCATGATCGGCGCCGGGCACATTGCCCATGCCCATGCGGAGGCGTGGCGGAAAGAAACCACGCTGACCGCGGTTGCAAGCCGCCGTATCGAAAGCGCCCGGTCCCTGGCGGAACAGTATGACATTCCCCACGTTTGCCGGGACGCGAACGAGCTGCTTAATCGAGACGACATCGACGCCGTCGGTATCGCCACGCCCCATCACCTGCACCATCCCATTGCCCTTGCAGCCCTGGCGGCCGGGAAATCCGTGTTCTGCGAGAAGCCCCTTGCACTGAACGGGTCGCAGGCCCGGGAGATGTGGTCCGATGCCCGGCACCGGAAAGTCAAAACGGGCGTGCAATCGGGCATCCGTCTTTTTCCGGCGCTCCGGCTCCTGGCCCGCCTGTTGCGGGAAGGCCGGGCCGGAAAGATCCATACTTTTGATGCCCACTGGTCCTTCGACTGGGCCAGGGATCCCCGCTTTCCGCTGACCTGGCGGTTCAAGCGGACCGAAGCCGGAACCGGCGCCCTGGGCGATCTCGGGGTATACATGATTGACGCGGCCCGCTGGCTGGTCGGCGAGATCTCGCAGGTAAATGCGGAGCTGGCCGTGTACATTCCGCGGCGTCCGTTACTGACGTCGGGCGGACACTTCGGCGAACTGCGCCGGCTGCATCGAGCGGAGAGACTGGATATTCCCAAGGAGACCGGACCGGTGGAAAACGATGACGTCTGCCAGGTGCTGCTGCGGTTTGAAAACGGCGCCCGCGGGTCGATCAGGGCCAGCAGGCTCCACCAGGAACATTCCATCCGGGTAGATTGCGAGCGGACTTCCTATCGCTGGCAGATGACGGGCGACCAGCGCCTCATGGAACGGTCCACGGAGGCGGAATACACGCCCGTCGAGATGCCGGAACCGCCCGGTGACGGCACCATCGTTACGTCATTCCTTAACAATATCCGGCAGGACGAGGACGAACCGCCCACGTTCCGGGACGGCCTGGCGGCCCAGCTCGTTATCGATGCGGCGGTCGAGTCGAACGATACGGGCCGGTGGGTCGATGTCGAATGCTGAAGCAGGACAGCGGAAAGGACACGGATAGCACGAAGGGGGCGGACACCAGGAAGGCGGCGGACCAGGCGCGGATACGCGCGCGTATGCCATCCGGTACGGAAGAGATCCTGAATGAACGAACGCTTTCTTCCTCGCACCGGCGGCTTGACGAGCTGCTCCGACCCGGGATGCGTGTGCTGGACGTCGGGTGCGGAACCGGGGCGATCACAAGAGGGATCTACGAAAAAAACCCTTCCGGCATTACCGTAGGGCTCGATATTGATGTAGACCTGATCCAGCAGGCCGTCAACGCAAGCCCTCGCGGCCCCGGTTTCGTCGCAGCAGACATACACCATATGCCGTTCAGTCGTGCGTTTGACCTCGCCAGCGCAGCCCGGGTGATCCAGTGGCTCTCCTCTCCCAGGCGGGCGATCGAATGCTGCATCAGCGCCATCACGCCGGGCGGCCGGTTTCTTGTGCTGGACTATAATCACGAGAAGATCGTATGGGATCCGCGTCCGCCTGCGAGTATGCAGGCGTTTTACGAAGTGTTCCTGGCATGGCGTTCCGACGCCGGCATGGACAACGCGATTGCCGACTATATCGCGCCTGCATTTGACCGGCTGGGACTCGTTGATATCCGGGTAACCGCGCAGCACGAACACGCCGACAGCCTCGACGGCGACAGAAAATCCCGGTTGGGCATCTGGTCGGCGGTCGCTGCGACCCGTGGTATTCAAATGGTTCAGGACGGGTACCTTACCGAATCGCAGCGAGCGGCCGCGGAAGCCGACTACCGGGAATGGATAGATTCCACCGCCGTTTCACAAACCCTCTACCTGCTGGCCGTCGAGGGCCGGGTACAGGGGTGAGCCATGAAACTGGACTATCTACTCATCACCGCGACGAAAATGGAACAGGAATGGGTCCAGGCACGGATGGAGATCTCCGGGACGGACCATCCGCTGGCCCGGCCCTGGCACCTGGGCTCGTTGTGCGGGAAGCCGGTGCTTCTGATCGAGGGCGGCGTGGGCCAGGTCAACACGGCCGCGGCCCTGACCCTCGCACTGACGCGACATGACCCCGCCGTGATCCTGCAATTCGGCGTGGGCGGCGCGTACGTGCGGTCCGGGCTCGAAGTAGGTGACCTCGCAATTGCAACGGAAGAGTGCTACGGTGATACCGGCGTTTTAGCCCCGGATGGTTGGATCGACCTGGAAGGGATGGGTTTTCCCGTGCTTCCCGCCCGGACCGGCAACCACGGACGACCCCAAAGGCAGCCTGTCTACAACAGGATACCGCTGGATGTCACACGGGCCGATGTGATTCTACTGCACGTCAAAAATGGGATGGAAGGGGAAACAGCTTGCGGGATCGCGGCCGGTCCTTTCGTTACGGTGCAGCGGTGCAGCGGCGTTCAGGCAGTCGGCGATACGCTGGCCGCCCGTTACGACGGGATATGCGAGAACATGGAAGGAGCGGCCGCAGCCCATGTTTCCGCGGCCAACTACATTCCCTTCGTGGAGATACGCGGCATCAGCAACCGGGTGGTCGACCGGGACCTGTCGCAATGGGATCTGCCCCTGGCGATCCGGCGCTGTGGGCGAGCGGTCGAATGGATCGTGGAAAGCGGGGTATGCTGATGCGGTGCGCGGTAGCGGTGCCTCCTTTTGCTGGTAGATTATGGAACGTCGGTTCCGTACGCAGACGGAGTTCACCGTGACCGCCCTTTCTCTCGGCTACTCGCCCTGTCCGAACGATACGTTTATCTTCTGCGCCCTGGTCCAGGGCCGAATTCCCAATGCACCGAAGTGCCGGGAAGTGCTGGAGGATATCGAGACCCTGAATACCCTGGCCCTCGAGCGGAAATTGGATCTGACGAAGATCTCCTTTCACGCTCTCGGTCACCTGCGCGACCACTACGTCCTGCTCCGGGCAGGTGGAGCTTTGGGCAGGGGTTGCGGTCCGCTTGTGGTTTCGAGAGAACCGCTGCGCCCGGAACAACTGAAGGACAAGAAGATCGCCCTGCCCGGCCGACTGACCACGGCGGCGCTGCTAATGAGGCTTTTCGATCCTTCCCTGGATCAACTGGTTTACCTGCCCTTCGATCAGATCATGCCGGCCTGCCGTCGAGGCGACGTCGACGCCGGGGTGATCATCCACGAAAGCAGGTTCACTTACGCCGAATACGGTCTGTCCCAGGTGATCGACCTCGGCGCCTGGTGGGAGGAAGAGGCGGGTCATCCGATTCCACTGGGCGGAATCCTCGCGCGGAGGGACCTGGGCGGCGATATACACGAACGACTCAACCGGTCGATACGATCGAGCATCGAATTCGCATACGCCCATCCTGATGAAGTGAAGCCCTACATCCGGCGCCATTCACAGGAGATGGACGAAAAGGTCATGCAGCAGCACATCGACCTCTATGTAAATCAGTATTCACTTCAGTACGGAGACGACGGAGAAGCGGCGATTCGCGACCTGTACGATCGGGCCGAACGGGCGGGAATCGTCCCGTCATCGAAGTATTCCCTGTTCGAGTAACGGTTATTGTCGAATGCCGGCCACCGCCCAGGCCCAACCACCGCCCAGACCCGGCCACCGCCCAGACCGGGCCACCGCCCAGACCGGGCCACCGCCCAGGCCTGGCCACCGCCCAGACCTGGTCACCGTCACAGATCGGCCAGGCAGGACGACAACACAGATTACCCTTAGCACAGAGAGGGATTACCATGCGCATATTGATGATGACGGACATGGAAGGCATCAGCGGCATCGTGGCCTGGGACCAGGTAAACGGTGGCAAGCCCATGTACGAGGAAGGCCGGCGGCTGTACACCGAGGAGATCAACGCCGCCGTCCGGGGCGCCCGGGCCGCGGGCGCGGAGGAAATCGTGGTGGTGGACTGTCACGGTGCGGGCGGCGACTGGACCTTTAATTCGCTGGTACCCGAGTTGCTCGATCCGGGATGCGAGTGGGTCGCCAAGCACCCTTGGTCGCGTTACACGGAGATGTTCGAGACGGGCTGCGACGCCGCGGTGTTCGTCGGCATGCACGCCCGGGCGAACACGCCGGACGGCGTAATGTGCCATACGATCTCGACGACGGGCTGGCGCAGCCTGCGGTTCAACGACGACGAAGTGGGCGAAGTCGGCATCAACGCCGCCCTCTGCGGACACTACGACTGCCCCGTGCTGCTGGTCACCGGCGACGAGGCCGTATGCCGCGAGTCCCGGGAGTTACTCGGAGAAAACCTGCCTATCGTCGCCGTGAAACGAGGCCTGTCAAGGTATTCCGCCCGGCAGATACCCCCGGTCCGCGCGCGGCAGATGATCGAGGACGGGGCGCGGCAGGCACTGCAGGACATGCCCGACATAAAACCCTACGTGCCCGACACACCCACGAAGATCACCATCGAACTGGACACCGTGGACAACGCGGCGCACTACAGGGGCCAGCCGGGGGTCTCGTTTCCCGACGACCTGACCGTCGTCAGCGACGGCCGGGACTGGATGGAGGCCTGGAACCAGATCTGGCACTGGTAGGCCCGCCTACAACTGCTCCATCAGGTTCCGGACGAACCGCAGGTCCGACCGGGCCAGATCGACGACTGTGTCCACGGGTTCTCCCCCGTATTCACTGTGCATGCTGACGGGTCCGTCGAACCCCTGGGCCTTCAGCGTGGACAGCACTGTCTTCCAGTCCCCGAAACCCGTGCCCAGCCGCACCACGTCGACTTCCCACCTACGTTCGCCGTCGTGGACCCGCTGCACCCTCGCCAGGTCCTTGAAGGACATGACGGCCAGGTACGCCCGGACGATGTCGAGGGCCATGTCGATCGGTTCGCCGCAGATGGACAGGTGCCCCACGTCCGCGAACACGCCGACGTGGCGGGGGTCGAATCCCTGCACGACGTGCGTGACGGCGGACGAGTTCAGGCCCATGGAGTGGCCCGAATGGTTGTGCACGACGGTTTTGACGCCGGTCTTCTCCGACAGGCGCTGAAGCCCCTCCAGTTCCTTCCGCACGCGGTCCAGTTCCGCCCAGTAATCCGACCCCGGCGACCAGTGCCAGTACCCCAGCTTGATGTGCTTCACCCCGTTCTCCCCGCAGGCCTGGTAGTATCTCTCCGCGTAGTCCAGTGTGGCCGAAGTGAAATCCCCCGGTGCCGTCACGAGTGGGATGGAAAGCCCCTCATCGGAAAGCACCCGTGCGGCTTCCGGCAGGGCCCGGTCGATGTTCCCGGGATTTACCGGGTATCCGTCGCGCACGCACAGGTCGGCGCCGGAAACGCCCACGCTGTTCAGTTTATCCGCGATTTCCGCCAGCGTCAGGCCCTCGAGGTGCTTGGTGAACATGATGAACTGCATGCGTCGATTCCCCTTTCTCAGTAGGACTCCCAGCGATGAGGCCGGTCCGGGAACCAGGCCAGGTCTACTCCCATGGCGACCAGCTGCCAGAAGAGATAGGCGAGCAATATGCCAATAAACAACTTTCGCACCTTCTGGTAAAGCGTCGGGCCGCCGATGCGGAACACGATGGCTTGGACCAGCCAGGCCAGGAAGATCGTCAGGATGGCGTTTCGTACCGGGGCGGACATGACGACCACCATGCCGATGGGATGGAGCGGCCACCACGGAAGGAGAATCCGTCCGGCCAGGAGCACGATCATCATCACGACCCCGCTCCCGAAAAACAGGATTTCGAGGTCGCTGATCTGCGTCGCATTGTTGACCCAGGTCACGATCAGATCGTAGAATCGGATGCCTCGGTCCGTGCCCAGGTCGGTCCGCAGGTTCTGTGCGCCGAAGGTGTTCCCGGCGTAAATCACGTAGCCGACGGAGGCCACGGCACTGAGGCAGAACGCTACGGCCACGCCGGCGAAGAGGTGCCTGGATGAGATCCCGCTCCCGGGATCCCGTGCATCCGGAAACCGATCGGCGCAGGATTGCCGGCGCTGGCGCCACCGGGATTTCAACCAGGCTACGTGGGACGTGCCGATCATGGTGAAGGTGCGCCAGTTGCGCGCGAACCCGTTGGCCATGCCCAGGGCTGTAAGGTCGCCGCGGCCGATCTGCGCGGACCCCACGATGGCGATGGAGAACTGGTGGCTGTTGATGGGCAAATCGAGCGTCACTACACCCGTTTCCGCCACGACGCGGGCCAGGGCGATGTAGAAGATGAAGAGCAGGGTGATAAACAGCGCCATGACCGGAAGGGACATCCCGGCGGCGTACAGCCAGCAGATGATGAAGAGGAGACCGAGCAGGAAGCCGAAAACGGCCGTGCGGTAGGAAAACAGCTCTTCCGCGTCGTCCAGCTCGTCTTGCCGGCCCAGGGCGTGGCGCCATACGGCCCCGATATGACGGCGGGCCATCCACAGGCCGAAGAGGACGAAGGTAACCAGCCCGGCAATGGATTGAATGCCGGCCAGGCCGCCATGGATGATGGTGCCGGTGGTGGAACCGACGCCGAGCAGGTTGAGCGATCCCTCCTGGAACATGTAGAAGACGAGAAACAGCCACATGCTGAGCAGTACGTCCCGGTTGACGAAGATTAGCAGGCATAAAACAAACACGTTCACCCGGAAGATGAGCCCGGGAAAGGCCGGATCGAGCGTAAGTACCCGGGAGTGTTCGGCCATGATCGGGACCGGTGGCCATACGCCCCAGAAAGAAATGATGTTCCAGATCATGACCATGGTCATGACCGCGGCGCCGGTCCGGATCCATCGGTTGCCGCCCGTCCTGCTGCCGCCACCGTTCCCGCTGCCGCCGCCCAACCCGCTGCCGACCTCTCCCTCGCCGCCGTCTTTCCCAGTGCCGGCCTCCCCTCTGTCGCCCAGCGAGATCAGGTGCAGGCCCACTTCGCCCAGCGGGAACTGAAGCCGTTCGTGTTCGACCCACTGCTTGCGTAGCATGACGACAATGCACGCGCCCACGAAAAGCAGGATCAGGATAAAGACACCCCACCAGAACAGGGGGGACAGCCATGCGGCCCAGGGAATCGACTGGCCGGATTGAAGACCCTCGTAGAAAACCCGCGCCGCCGCCCGGTCGCTGAGGACCAGCCATTCGGGCAGATAGGGAAAGAAGATGGTTTCCCAGCTGTTTTCCGGCGAGGCGAAGTAGTACGGCGCGGTGATCACGACGAGCAGGTATTTCGTCATGGCCTGGTCGGGCACCGTGGAAGCGATCAAACCCATGGCGAAAACCATGATCAGTTCGTAGAACGAGAGCGCCGACGCGGGACGTATCCGCGCTACCAGGGTATTGGGCAGCAGCACGCAGAACAGAAAGGGAACGAGGAATACCGGGGGAAGGTGGGTCGCAGCCGGTTCGTAACCGATCTGGTTAGCGGCGTATTCTCCCGTGAAGCCGATAAATAACGAAAGCGCGGCCCCGATGAAGACGGCCCGGAAGGTACGGAAGCGCTGGAGGAAGGCCGATGCGATCGATGTCATCTGGAAGTGGCTGGGACAGGGCTCGGTTCACACGGTCAAGCGATACCGGTCAGGTTCAGATCGTCAGGTGAAGGCCGCCAGGTGCCAGCCGTCAGGTCCACACGGTCAGCCCCATGACGAGGTACACGACACCCGTCAGCACGGCGGCGATCATTGCGTAGGGGATCTGGGTTCTGACGTGATCGATATGATCCGATGCCGCGCCCGTCGAAGCAAGAATCGAGGTGTCTGAGAGTGGAGAGCAGTGGTCGCCGAAGACCCCGCCGCCGGCCACGGCCGCAATGGTCGCGTATACGATATCGGTCAGCGCGTCCCCTGAATATACCAGGGCCACGGGCACCGCGATCGGCAGCATGATGGCGAAAGTGCCCCAGGACGTGCCGGTGGAAAAGGCCATCACGGCCGCCAGCAGGTAGGTGGCCAGGGGGAGCATGGACGGGGTGAGGAAGTCTCTCGAAATCGATACCATGTAGTCGGCCGTGCCCATGTCTCTGCTCAACTGGTTGATCGTGTAAGCGAAAACCAGGATCATGATGGCCGGCATGATCCCCTTGATGCCCGTCATCGCCGTGTCCATGATGTCGTTCAGCCGAATGCCCTGGATTCGGATCGATATGCCGAGGAAGATGACGACGGCGAGATAGGCCTCCAGCGTCTTCGCGGATCCTGTGAGCACAAAGGAACCCAGGACGATGACGATGATCAGGATGACGGGCAGGATGAAGTTCAGGAACAGGCGGGGTTTTATCTCCTGGAACATGGGAGTCTCGGTCAGTTCCCGTCCGATGAGCGGCACCGCGCCGTCTCTCAGCACCTTGCCTTCGTCCATGGCCCGGCGTTCCGCTTTCTTCATGGGGCCGAACTCCGGGACCAGTCCCGATGCGATCAGCCCGACCAGGATGACCGCGGTAATGGCGTAGATATTGTAGGGAATGGAATGAATGAACGCGTTCAGCGCATCGCCGGCATCGGCGATGGGACCCATGCCGATGGTGAGTCCCGAGATGTAGATCGCCCAGCCCGTGAAGGGCAGGAGGACGATGACCGGGGCGGAGGTGGAGTCGGCGATATAGGCCAGTTTCTCCCTGGATATCCGCGCCTTGTCGGCCAGGCTCCGCATCGTGGTCCCGACGAAGAGTGGGCTGAAATAATCGCTGAAGAACACGAACATGCCCAGCATCCACGTCCAGAGCTGTACGCCCTTGCGCGACAACTTCCGATGCGCCACGAACTGCGTGAAAGCCTCGATGGCACCGGTGCGCATGAAGAAGGCGATCATGATCCCGATGCAGATCTCGAGCAGGAACACCCAGGAGAAACTGGTATTCCCGATCGCGTCGATCATCAACTGGGAAAACCCCAGGGGCCCCTGCCCCGCGATCAGGACGCCCACCAGGCAGGCCACTGCCAGGGAATACACGGCGTTCCGGGTGAGGAAGGCCAGTACGATGGCAAGGGCCGGCGGCACGATGGAGAGGATGCCGAGGTCGGTTTCCAAGGGGATCTCCGGATTAGAGATTGGATCGGATCTCAACTAAGAAACAGCTATCAGGCGTTTCAGGCAACTGCCTATATTGTGATGCATGAATCATCTCAGTTTCATGCTGACCGATCCGCCGTCCCGATGGGGCGGGAGCGTAGACGACACCTTCCGTTTCATACGATCCATTGGATATGAAGGCGTGGAATTAAACCTCACCCCGGAACAGGCCGGCCTGCTGGACCATGTCGAGGACGCCGCCCGCGCCCATGATCTGCCGGTCGTTTCGCTGCTCACCGGCGCGGCGTACGCGGAGGGACTCTGTCTCAGCGCCCCGGATGCGTCCATACGTGACCGAACGGTGGAGCGCCTGGTGGAGAACATAGAGACTGCGAATCGGTTCGGCGCTATCCTGGTGGTCGGCCTGTTGCAGGGCCTGCGCACCGACGAACCGGACCCGGTGGCCGCCAATGCGCGGATCGTTTCCTGCCTGCAACGGGTGGGACGGGAAGCCGAAGCCCGTGGGGTCGACATTGTGATCGAACCGGTAAACCACCTCCAGGTGGGATTCAACAACAGCGTCGGGGAAGTCCTGCGCCTGATCCGGGACACCGGATCGGCCGCTTTGCATCCCATGGTCGACACCATACACATGAATATCGAGGAGACCTCCCTCGTACAGCCCATCCAGGACTGTGGCGCCCGTCTCAGGCACGTTCATCTCTGTGAGAGCCACGGCGGATTGCCGGGTACCGGCCGCATCGACTTCGCGGCCGTCCTCAATGCACTGGAAGGCGTCGGGTATCCCCATTTCGCTTCGGTAAAGGTCTACAGGAAGGTCGGACCGCGAGAAGCGGCAAAGCAGAGCATGGCCTTCTTCAGGAAGCTGAAGCCGGGCTAGGTACGCTGCGGCGACTCACGGCCATTCCGGTTTTTGCGGCTGGCCGGTTCGAATGGACTCGAGTCCGGCCTCGCAGACGGCCACGACGCGTGCGCCCGTGCGGGCGGGAATCGGGTTTTCGATGCGGCCGTCGAGCGTGTCCAGGAAATCAATGACTGAACGGCCCCAGCCGTGCCCGCCCACGGCGGCCTCGTCGGAAACGTTGGGCAGCGTCACGGGTTCCAACCCCCTGCGGTAAAGCTTTCCGTTCCAGAGTGTCCCTTCGGTGCCGTAGACGGCCAGCATGCCTCCTCCCATGCCGTGTCCGGAGCAGCCGCTGGAGACGAAGACCTTGCCCAGCACCCCGTTCTCGAATTTCAGCATGACGATATAGCAGTCGTCCGCAGGAAACTCGGGCACGCTCATCTTGCTGCTGTAGGCAAAGACCTCCACGACCGGCGAGTCCACCGTGGAAAGGATGTTGTCGATGGGATGGCAGCCTCCGCCCAGCAGGATGTTCTGCGGATTCCGGCCGTCAATCCGCCAGGGTGTGTGTCGACGCTCGCCGGGCTGGTAAATGGACCACATGTCGTGGATGTAGTCGCCCTGGATGAAGAAGATGTCCCCAATTTCTCCCGAACGGGCGGCGCGGGACATCTCTTGCCAGGGATACATGTACCGGATGGTATGATCCGCCATCACGGTCAGGCCCGTCCGTTCGGCGGCGTCCATGACGCGCCGGGCGTCGGCCACGGTCGTGGCCAGCGGCTTCTCCACGAGCGCATGGGCGCCGAGGTCCAGGGCCAGGATGGTCTGATCGGCGTGCAGGTGGTCCGGACCGGCCACGGCGACGATATCCGGGCGCGCATCCGTGATCAATGATGCCAGGTCATTGCCGGAAACCGCATCAGGGTAGAGCGACCCGGCCGCTGCGAGTTTCTCCCCGGCCGGGTCGAACAGGGCGGTCACCCGAGCGCGCCCGCTATGCTCTGCCACCTGGGCCACATACATTCCGGCGCTGCCGCAACCGCTCAGGAGTATGGAATAGGACATGTCGTGGTACTGGATTCAGCGACAGGATCTCACTTCACCTGCTCCCCTGCTCCAGCCGGGTCCGGTACTTGTCGTATAAATCGGTATGTTTGCTGCTGATATCGACCGGACGGCCCTGGATGAAGGCATGTTCCACCTGCGTCATGATTTCGAGCGGGTCTCCGTCGGTCACGATCAGCGTAGCGTCCTTGCCCGTCTCCAGGGAGCCGAGCCGGTCCTCCACCCCAAGGATACGCGCGGGGTAAAGGGTAACGGACTTCAGCGCCTCATCCTTCGGCAGGCCGTAGGCCGCCGCGGTGGCCGCATGGTACGGCAGGTTTCGGACGTTCGACCCCCCACCGCCTTCGAGCCAGACTCTCCGCTCTCCGATGCAGAAATCCAGGCCGGCCTCATGCAGTTTCCGGGCGTTGGTGAATGGCGCGTCGTAGGCCTCCCAACGACGGGCGGGCAGATAATGCACGGCGCCGATGATCACGGGGACATCATTTACCTTCAAACGGTCCGCCACCCGCCAGACGTCGGCGCCGCCGACCAGGACGATCCTCAGGTCCTCGGCCAGCGCCCAGTCGATCGCGGCGTGGATCTGCTTTTCTTCAGCCGCGTGTATGAAAACGGGCAGTTCTTTCTTGAGCACCGGGATCATGGACTCCCAGCCGAGGTCGGAGGGATGAAAAGGCCCGCCGACACTTTCCGCCTCCTTCGCGATCATGTATGCCCTGGCTTCCCGGAAGGCGTCGCGCAGCCTGGTAAGGGCCGCTTTGCGTGCCTTGATCTGCTCTTCCCCGGCCAGGCCGGGAATGTCGCGAACGCGGTAGGATGGCCATCGAACGTGAAGCCCCACTGTCGCAACAAGGGTCATTTCCTCGGTGGTCCATCCATCCATCGCGATCAGCCCGGAAAGACCGGAGATCAGTCCCCCGCTCGGCATGGTCAGGGCGGTCAGGATCCCGTTGGCCCGGGCGACCGGGAAGTATTCGCTGTCGGGATTCACGGCGGTCACCGCGCGGACGCTGGGGGTCACGTTCCCGGTTTCGATATTGTCATGGGTCGCCCACACCGAGCCGATCTCGGTGAGGCCAAGGGTAGTCGGAGCGGCGATCAAACCGGGATACACGTGTTTTCCCGTAATGTCGATGATTCGGGTGTTTTCGGGCAGGACCAGGTCGATCCCGATACCGGTAATCACCCCTGCTTCAAAGAGCACCGTAGCGCCCTCGATGACGCCGCCGCTTACCGTATGGACCGTTCCGCCGGTCAGCGCGATGGGCTGTACCTGCGGGCCGGCGGGCTTCTGCTTGGATGCCGCCGCTTCGTGGACCGGGGGACCGAAGGAACAAACCGCCACAAGTAAAAGAAACATCCACGGAACCGCGGTTCGCTTCCGCCGTGTACCGGCAGCGGTTTTCGCCGGCGGGTTCATCCCCTGTGATACGCGGGGTAATGACAACATTTAAAACCTCCATTCGCCGGGATACCGGCTTGTACGGGCCTACGCCTCCGGCGCTCGATCTTCGGTCTCGGGCGATTCGTCGTCTTCCGGTGATCTGAGCAGTTTCTGAATCAGCCGAGTCCGTTCCTTCTCGACTTCGGCCCGCATCAGTCGGTCCTCGTCGATATCGAAGTACTTCCTGCCGTCGATCCACGTCTGTTCGCACTTCGTGTAGGTGGACAGGGGATGGCCGTTCCAGATCACGAAGTCGGCGTCCTTGCCCGGCTCGAGCGATCCGACCCAGGGATCGACGGCCAGTTGGATCGCCGCGTTCAATGTGACGAACTTCAGGGCTTCCACCTCGTCCACCCCGCCATACTTCACCGCCTTGGCGGCTTCCGTGTTCAAACGCCGGGCGAGTTCGTCGCCGTCGGAGTTGAAGGTGACCAGCACGCCCGCGTCGTGCATCAGCGCCCCGTTATGGGGAATGGCGTCGTAGGCTTCCACCTTGAAGGCCCACCAGTCGCTGAATGCCGAAGCGCCCGCGCCGTGGGCGGCCAGCTCCGGCGCGACCTTGTAGCCCTCCAGCACGTGCTGAAAGGTACCGATCGTGAACCCGTAGTCTTCGGCCACCCGGAGGAGCATCAGAATCTCGTCCTGCCGATAGGAGTGGCAGTGGACAAGGCGTTCACCGGTGAGGACTTCCTGCAGCGTTTCCAGTTCGAGATCCCGGCGGGGCGGCACGACGTCTGACTTGTCCGCCAGCGCCTCGTATCTGTCCCACGCCTGCTGGTATTCCCGAGCCGCCCGGAACCGGTCGCGTATAATCTGCTCGACCCCCATGCGGCTTTGCGGATAGCGGGTGCTGAGGATGCGCCAGTTGCTGCGCTTGACGTTCTCGCCCAGGGCGAACTTGATCCCCGCCTTTGCCTCGGAGAATTTCAGTTCCTCGGGTCCGACGCCCCACCTCAGCTTGATGATCTGGTTCTTCCCTCCGATGGGATTGGCCGAACCGTGCAGCACATTGGCCACAGTGAGTCCTCCGGCCAGTTCCCGGTACATGGCGATATCGTGGCTGTCGATGACGTCGCCGATTCCCACCTCGGCGGTCACGGCCTGCGTTCCTTCGTTAATACCCTCCAGGATAGCCGTGTGCGAATGAGCGTCGATGATGCCGGGCGTGACGTGCTTGCCGGTCCCGTCGATCTCCAGGGCGTGTTCCGGTGCTGTGATGCCCGTGCCAACCTCTGCGATCTTTCCTTCGCGGATCAATACGTCTGCGTTCTCCAGCTTGCCCCGCTCGTCCAGCGTCCACACCGTGGCGTTCCGGACGACAAGATGTTCCGGTTGTGCCGGTACGATTTCCCTGCCGAAGGCGCCCGGAGGGTACAGTGCTAGAGGTTCAGCCACATCGGCCGGTGCGGGCATGTGCTTTGTTTCCGATTCCCGCGGTGCGGTACGTTCGGCAGACCAGGCTACGCTATCACCGCCGGGCTGTATCCCCCGGCCGGTGATCCGGTCTTCCTGGATCGAACCCGAGAAACGCCATACGCCGGCTTCTCCCAGCTTCTCGTCCTCCACGCTGAATGCGATCCGCGCGTCTTCCAGCGTCATGCGGACAGCCTTCATGGCGTTCCCGTCCTTTTCCAGGGTCCCTTCCGGCGCTCCCGGTGCGCCTTCGATGGACAGCGACAGGCTGTCGCCCTGGAGGACGACCGTCCACGCGCCCCGGGGATCGGTGACCGGCCGGGGGGTGACCACGTGGCGGTTGCCCGCGACCCAGACGTCCTGCACCTTCACGTTCTCCGCGAAGAGGGGGCCGTCGGTAATGGTCATGTTGGCCAGCTTGCCGGGATCCAGGGTTCCGAGGCGGTTGCCCAGTCCGAGCATGGACGCGGGCGTCGTGGTCAACGCGGCCAGCGCCGCTTCGTAGGTCAACCCGTGCTCGATCGCTTCACGCACTCTTTCGTGGAATTCGGCGCCCTGGTCCAACCTCGTACTGCTCAGCGCGATAGGGATTCCGGCCCGTTGCAGCCTTCCAGGATTCCCGGGCGCCAGTTCCCAGTGCCGCAGTTCGGCAAGGGTGACATCCAGGGCGTCTTCCGGTGTGGAGACGGTGAAGTCGTCCGACCGGGGAAAATCGAGGGGCAGGATGACGGGCGCACCTACTTGTCGGACCGCGTCCAGCATGCGATATTCATGACCGCTGCCCCGTACGAGGAGCCGCAATCCGAATTCATCGGCCAGCCGGGCGGCGCGGAGGAAGGCGTGGTCGTCATCGACACTCATGAGCACGGCCTGGCCGCGGGCGGCCACCCTGTCCAACGCCGCCAGTGCGTCGTTGTCCTCCGGACGGTCCTGGCGGGGATTCGCGGCGTAGGCCGCGTGGGCGTCCCGGTACCACTGCGCGTCGAGGATCGTCTGCCTCATGAGGGCCACGACGCCCATCATTGAAGCCGGATAGGTGCGGTTCCGGTTTCGTTTCATGCGCAGGTGCTGAAAGACGTCGCGCTTCAGTATGTTCTCATTGGGGGATCCGGATCCCAGGTTAACCACCGCGCTGCTGCCCGCGAACACGCCGCGGTCGGCCACGACCATGGCTGCCGCGAATCCCGTATTCCTCAACCGTTCGATTTCGGTCTCGCTGACGAGGTACGCTAAGGCAGCGGAACGCTCCGGGCGGACGGCGGGGTTCCAGTGGGTAGACCCCGAGGACGGACCCCCTTCCTCTTCAGGCAGTCCGGCCTGCGTGAACATCTCGATCAATCCGGGATAAATGGTCTGACCGGAGTAGTCCCATCGCTGGGCATCCGGCGGGATGTCGACGGAGGCCCCCGCCTCGACGATCAGCCCGTCCCGGATGACCACGACCCCCTTTTCGATGAGGAGATCGGGGCGGACGTATATCCGGGCGTTTTCAAGGGCGTGTACACGCGAAGGGTTTTCCCGCAATCCAGCCTGCGGTGCCGTCTGCTGGGCTTCCACGGCGAGGTTGACGATCCCGGCCAGCAACGCGGCCGCAACAAGGTTAAGACCGATCTTCAGCATGGTGCACCTCCTGAAACCACGGTATCTATTGTATTTGAAACCGACGGTTACACCGGGACTTACATGATTTCCCTACATCAACAGTTCAACAACTTTGTCCATCGCCTGTTCGACTCGGGCGGAGAGTCCGTCGTCATCGAGCCGGCCAATGGGATGATCGATTTCGACAATCGGATAGCCACCGCGTCCGAGTTGCACCGCCATCACCCGTGCGGTGTGGGTGAAGTTGGTCGTGCACAACAGTACGGACGGCAGTTCGAGGTGCTCCAGGATGAGGGCATCGTGCATGCTGCACGCGCTGCAGGAGCCTCAGTCGCCGACGCCCACGAGGGCGAAATGGCAGCGCCGCGCGATGAGACCGGTCATCTCGTCGGACAGCACGCGGCTGGCGCTTTCCTTGTTAAATTCGAGCGCTTCTACGGGATGGTCCAGGCCGCTGCGCAACTGCTCGAAGACGCCGCGCAGGATGACATCGGAATTGGGTTTTCCGTTGCTCACCAGTGCGGCTATAGTGTGCCCGGTACCGAGCGGACGAAGGGCCGGCCGAAGGACCGTTTCGGCGGCGGCGACCGTGGGATCCACGAGTGTTATGGGCATGTTTCCTGCTCCGGGAGTCCGCGCGTTTCCAATGGATCGGCGGCTTGCTCTACGGTCGCTATACAGTCGCTATACAGTCGCAATACGGTCACTACGATCGGGAGACCGGGCGCGTCACGGGCCTTGATCCAACCCCCCTGCCCGCGCCCAGCCAGGAGGGGATGATGGCGGAGTGTCCACCCGCCGAGCCTCCCGCGAAGACAATCCATAGGCCTTCCCGGTCCGGCGTCAGCGTGACGCGCTCCTCCGGTCCCAGGTCGTCGTGCCGGCCCGTTGCGTGGATTTCCCGTCCCGTGGCCGCTGTACGTTCGAACAGCGCGCTCCGGATCGTCTCGCGCGTCCATCCGGCCTTGCCGAAGATCGACCGGTGTTCCGGGCAGATGACGAAAACCGTGGCGGCGCCGGCGTAATTGGTTGTGCGGGCGACGCGCGCGAACGAGTCGATCAGGCCTTCAGGTTCATCGTTCACGTGGTCGGCCACGGAATGGGGGGCTTCGGCGGCAAATACCGTTACGGCACTGCGGTCCGCGGGAACACCCCGTTCTTCGCCCAGGGTCAGCCAGCCGGCGCAACTCGCTTCCGGCAGGCAATACGCGATGCGCCCGGCATGGGCTACCGTCGCCCGGTCCAGATCACCGGGCACGCTGCCGATACCGTTTCGTATCACCAGGTTCAGGGCCCTGCCCAGTGTCAGATTGGAACGGTTGCCCGCGCCGAGCACCGCCGTCTCCGCATTGAAACCCAGTTCCGCGACGACGGGACCGTGAACGATGACCAGGGGCGCGGCGCCCCCCGTGCTGGCCGAGGGGCCGACGATGTTGTATGCCGGATCCAGGACGGCTTCCACCGCGGCCAGGACCACGGGAAAAAGCGCGTTGGTGCACCCGGCCATCACCGCGTTGGCCGCGACCCGTTCCGCGGTGATGGTAAGCTTCCGTTCGGGCACCCGCCCGATTACCCGGCCGGGCTCGAGTCCGCACGCGGCCAGCATCCGGTCGATGCGATCGCGGGTGGGCGGGACGACGGGCAGTCCATCCGACCAACCCCGATCATAGGCGTACGCGATGGCATCGATTTCTGATTCGACCAGGTGGGCCATCAGCAGCGTTACCTGCCGTAGTAGTTTTCGAGATAAGTCAGTATGGTATCTTCGGTCCTGCTGTCAAATGTCTTCAGGCCCTTCTCCGCCTGCATCCACCGTATGGCGTCCAGCCACTCCGCGCGGTTCGCCCGGTACGATCGGATGATCTGGGTCGGATGGCACTGCGCGCATTCCCTTTCCACGACGGGGTAGCCGTCGCCCATGATCAGCCGGGTCCGGTGATTCAGTTCCAGTCCGGTTCGGGGATCGAACATGGCCACGGGCTTGGCCGCCTCGGCCTGGGCATTGGCCAATGCGACTTTCGCTCGTTCCGCTTCGTAGTAGATCACGCCGATCACGATGGCATCGAGAACGATCACGAATGCGATTTGGCCAAGAACGCGCATAAACCTGTTCATGTGCGACTCCTGTGTGCGACTCCTGCGTGCGACTCCTGCGTGCGACTCCTGCGTGCGACTCCTGCGTGCGACTCCTGTGTGCGACTCCTGTGTCTTCATTGGGAACGGCTCATCCGGGCTGGCGGGATGTCATCTCGAACCCGCACCGATGGGAAGGCCGAAACCCACGTACCACGTCCGGCCCGCGGCCGGCTCGAAGAAGCGGTCGCCGAAAGCATTGGGGACAATGGAACCATTGTAACGCGTATCAAACAGATTGTTGACTCCGGCGAAAAGGAGGCCGCCGACCATCTCTCCATTATAGGTGATCCCCGCGCGCACATCAACGAGGCCGTAGCCGTCGTTGACGAAGTCGGAAACGGGCTTTCCGCTGCCCGGGGCGGGTCCGTTGAAGTCGTTGGCATAGTATTCCGACGTCCATTGCGCATTCAATTCCACGAACGCGCCATTGCCCGGGTGGGTGTAGGTGAATCCGGCGAACAGGTGGTGGGGCGGCACCCCGGGCACTTCGTTGTCCGACAACTGGAAGCGTGAGGTGCTTCCATCGACCTCCCGCTCGACCTCGAAGTCGTCGAACCTGAACTGCATGCCGGTGTAGGCCATCGCCATGTTGACCGGGGGCAGGGGTGACCAGTTCAGCTTCAGTTCGATGCCCCGGTTCCGCGTTTTGCCCGCATTGCGGAAGAAGACCTCGTCCGTCTCCGGATTGTCGATCTGGTAGGGCAGGAGCATATTGCGTATGCCGAAGGTGAAGAGGGCCGCGTCATAGGCCAGCCCCGCATCGGGCAGGAATCCCTTGATGCCCGCCTCGAAGCCGCGGATTCGTTCGGGCTCGAGATCCGGGTTGAAACCGCCGGCCTGTGTGGGCTGGTTGCTCAGTTCCGTGGTAGTCGGCGTCTGGAAGGCCGTGGAGAAATTGCCGTACACCGCCGTGAGCGGGGCAGGCCGGAAAGCCACGCCCAGGTGGGGACTGAACTGCGCCATGTTCCGCGTTCCAGAATCGTCGGTCCGGTCACTCAGAAACCGGTCCGTGGCCTCGTACCGGAACCGGTCGTACCGTCCGCCGGCGGTGACGGAAACATCTGAAACGGGTGACCATTCCAGCTCCAGGAAGGGGCCGAAGCCATCGACGCCTTCCTCCTGGTCCAGCCGTTTGTCGCCGCGCGAAATCTCATCGAAGACGCGGGCATCGTCCAGCGTGCCGACCAGGTCTCCCGGAATGCCGCCATTGCCGTATTCGTGCCGTTCGTCACGCTGTATCTCCAGGTCTAATCCGGCCGTCATCCGGTAACCGCCGTTTCCGATCCCGCCCTCGCGGCTGTATACTCCCCGGATTCCCCCGGCCATGCGGTCGAGGTCGATGATCCGGCCCGGTATGGGGTTGAACAGCGTGCGTCCCATGCCGAACACCGTGATCTCCCCCTCGGCCCCTGGCGACTCGTAACGAAGGGACAGGCCGCCCTGGAACTGTCTGACCTCCTTGGACGCACCCTGCCGCTGGACGAAAGACCTCGCGCTGGCGGGGTCCGACTCGGCCGTTGCCTTGTCGAGAGAGCTTGGGTTGTACTGGTAGGGGGCATTGTAGTAATTGGCCACGGCCGTCACGGTCCAGGTATCGTCGATCCTCCGTTTGCCGACGGAGTTGATGCCGGTCGAACGCGCGAAGGCGTGGTCGCGGAACCCGTCGAATCTGAGCGTATTGAAATTGACGAGAAACCGGTTGCCGCCCGCGGTGCCGGCCGCCTTGCCCTGCAGGCGCCGCAGGCCATGAGAACCGGTAATGAATCGGGGCGTGACTTCGAGCGGCCGGTCCGGAGCCTCTTCCGTGCGGATCTGGATGACGCCGCCTGCCGCATTGCCGTAAAGCGACGAGCTGGGACCGCGCAGTACTTCAATCTGCCCCGCCGAGGTGAGATCGAGGTTGTTGAGCTGGGACTGGCCGTCGGCCATGGTCAGCGGAATTCCGTCCAGCACCAGCTTCACCCCGCGCACGCCGAAGGACGCCCGGCTGCCCAGGCCGCGGATGCTGATCCGGTCGCCCTGGGAAACGTTGTTCCGGTTGTTTACGATGATGCCCGGAAGTCCGCGGACGCTCTCCTCCAGGGAAAGCCCCGGTTCGGCGCGCTGGATTTCGTCCCGGTCTACCCGGTCCACGGCATAAGGTATGTCGAGGATCTCCCGGATGTAGCGGGTAGCGGTGACTTCAATGGGTTGGAGAATGTGATCTACGGTAACTTCGGTGGTGTCCGGCGTCGACTGCGGCCAGGCGTGGGCGGGTTGCGGATGCAGAAACAGATGCAGTAAGAGGACGCCGCAGGCTGGAAGAATCGTTTTCATCGAGTACCGAATCGATGTGACGGGGCGGACGAGGGGCCCGCCCCGCGGTGTTCACTAATCCAATGAACGAATCTTGACGTTCTTGAACCGGATTTTGCCCTGGCCGAAGGCCTGCAGCACGACGACGCCGCTGTAATGGGAGGAATCCTGGATCTTGACGGCTTCTTCCCCGTTCAGCGTAACTGTGATGTCGCGTCCGTCGGCGGTGATGACCATGGTGTTCCACTGGCCTTCGGTCTTCGGCGGCGGTTCGTACTTGGCCAGCGCCACGATGCTGCCGGTGGTGTAGCCCGAGCCATGGGTATCCGCGATATTTATCTCATAGTATGAATAATGTTTATCTC
>JAPPBT010000014.1 GCA_026702745.1 Gemmatimonadota bacterium | reverse complement strand
GTCCATTCCACGTCGCGCTCGGGCGGCGAGTCGCTCAGAACGAACCAGCGGGCGAACATCATGAATCATCGGTACCTCGAAGACCGGATCATTCGGTATATTGACGGAGATCTTCCGCCGGACGAAAAGGCCCGGTGCGACGAATACCTGCGTACCCACCCGCAATACCTCGAGCGGGTCGACGCGCTGCGGAAGGCCTGGCATTCGGACGACCTGCTGAAAGTGACCGGGCCCACCCTGCGGCTGCGCACGCGTTTCGAAGCGGCGCTCCGGGGCGAGGACCACGTCGAAACCGGATCGACGGTGGGAACAGGGCTCGCATGGCTCGCCCGGCCGGCACTGATGGCCGTTACGCTGGTCGCGGGCATCCTGATCGGGGCCTATCTCGGCAGCGGCACCAACGGAGATACGGCGGGGATCGAACCATTACCCGTGCAAACCGGCGTAGTGGCTTACTCCTTCGCCAATGACCTGCAGGAAATCTCGTCCGAGCCGGTGGAACAGGAATTCCTGCTGTTGGACTGGGTCGAAACCGCGGACGATTGAGGATAGATTCGGGCAGATGAAGAAGAAGCTGATCATATGGGGCGTGGTCCTGCTGACGGTCATCAACCTGGCTTCGCTGGCGACGCGCGCATACCACCGCTGGGGTGACGACGAGCGCCGCAGCAGGGAGGACCGGCGCGAGGCAAGGATGTCCATCACCGAAAGACTCGGCCTCACCGAAGCCCAGGTGGAGCAGGTCAGGCAGATGCGGACCGAGCTCGGAGATCGCCTGACGCCCTATCGGGATGGTTACCGTGAAAAACGGAACCAGTTGTACGATCTGCTCATGGCACCGGATGCCGACCGCGGGGAGGTCGACCGGGTCAAGGCGCAGATGGATTCGCTCCAGGCGGAGCGGGAAGCCATCGTCTTCGACTATATCGTGGCACACAAAGAAGTGCTGACCCCGGAACAGCAGACGGAGTTTTTTACGATGATCAAGGAACGGTTCCGAAGCGGATACCGTCGAAGGTAACAGGGCTGGCCGCGGGAACGCCCGGGAAAACCTGCAGGGCGTCCGGCAATAGCCCGCGGGTCAGCCAGTGAAGATTTTGAAACCGGATTGCAAGGTTCTTACCATCGGAGGAGTGGTTCATGTTCAAGCGGCTTGGGATAAGTAAACTGGCGTACTGGCCGGTTGTACTGGTGATGGCAGGCGCCCTCGCCTGCGGCGGCGGTGAAGAGGAGTCGGAAGACGCGGCGCAGAGTCAGCGCGGCGGCCGGCCCGGCATGGGCGCCATGGCGCGCACCGGCGCATCCATACCGGTCGAGGTGAAGACCGTGGGCCGCGGCAACATCGCCGCGACGCTGCTGACCTACACGTCGCTCGAGGCGGAGCGGCACGTGGACGTGGTCTCGCGCACGCAGGGGCTTGTAGAGACCATCCTGGTCGAGGAGGGAGACCGCGTGACCGAGGGGCAGCCGCTGGCCCAGCTCGACACCGACGCCCTGGAACTGACGCTCAGGGAGCGGGAAGTGAACATGAACAGCCTGGAATCGAACTACAATCGGTCACAGGAACTGGTGGAGCAGGAGCTGCTCAGCAGCCAGGAATTCGAACAGACCAAGTTCCAGTACGAGGCTGCCGCAACCCAGTACGAGTCGGCGAAACTTCAACTGGAGTACGCCACGATCCGCAGTCCATTCTCCGGCATCGTCACGGAGCGGCTGATGGAGGTGGGCAACCTGGTGAACGCGAATGACGTGGTATTCCGTACGGCGGACCTCGATCCACTGCTCGCCCGTATTTACGTGCCCGAGAAGGACATCGGACAGGTCCGGCCGGGACAGTCGGTGCGCATCAACGTGGAAGGGTCGGACCAGACTCACACGGGCCGGGTCTCCCTGATCAGTCCCATCGTGGATCCCGAGAGCGGCACGGTCAAGGTCACGGTGGAAATCCGGGATCGGATGGGCACGCTGAGACCGGGCATGTTCACCACGGTGAACCTGGTGATCGCGATACAGGAGAACGTACTGCAGGTCGAGAAGAAGGCCCTGGTGGCCGAGGCCGAGGGATCCTACGCCTTTCTGTTCCAGGACGGCACGGCCGAAAAGCGGCTCCTTGAAATCGGTATCTCGGAAGGGGATTACGTGGAGGTGCTTTCGGGTCTGTCCGACGGCGACTCCATCATCACCGTGGGCCAGGAGGGACTCCGAAACGGCGCGCCCGTCCGAATCGCGGGACAGATTCCGCCCGCCGCGGAAGGCATGGGCGGTGGACCGGCGGGCATGGGCGGCCGGCCCGAAGGTTCGAACGGCGGAACAGGTGGCCGACCGGCGGCGCAGGAAGGAACCGGCGACCGACCGACGGATATGGGCCGTTCGGCCGATGAAGCGACCCAGACGCCCGCCGCGCAATCGGCGACAGAAGGCGGCGGCCGGCAAGGAGGCATGGGCGGACGCATGATGGCCATGGACCTTGATCAGATGAAGGAGCGGATGTTCCAGAACCCGGACATCAAGGCGGCCTATGACAAGCAGGTGGAAGAAGACCCGAGCTTCGCGGAGGACGAGGAAAGGCAGCGGACTTTCCTGATCCAGCAAATGCGCCAGATGCGTGCGCAGCGCGGAGGGGGCCCGCCGCGGTAGTGCGGAGGCGCCCGCCGCGGTAGCGCCGAGGGGGCTCGTCGCAGTGGCCTGGCGACGTTTCACGGAAGACGCTTTACGTCATACCGAAAATCAACGCGTACCAATTCACATTTCGGGAAAGTAACACGGTAATCCATTCATGAAAATCATCGGTTTCTCCATCGGCAGGCCCGTAACGATCATCATGCTGATGACGGCGATGCTGCTCTTCGGCACCATTGCCTTCTCGCGGCTGCCCATCAATCTGCTCCCGGACATCACGTACCCGACCCTGACGGTACGCACCGAGTACGTCGGCGCCGCGCCGAACGAGATCGAGAACCTCATCTCCGAGCCCATCGAGGAAGCGGTGGGCGTGGTGACCGGCGTGGTGCGCGTCAGCTCCGTTTCCCGCCCCGAGCGGTCCGACGTCATTTTGGAGTTCGAGTGGGGCACCAACATGGATTTCGCCAGCCTGAACGTGCGGGAGAAGATCGACCTGCTCAACCTGCCCCAGGCGGCGGAGAAACCCATCCTGCTCCGGTTCGACCCGAGCCTCGACCCCATCCTGCGCATCGCCCTATCCGGCAACGAGAGCCTCACGGCCCTGCGGATCATGGCGGAAGAGGAGATCAAGCGTGAGCTGGAAGCCCTCGAAGGCGTCGCCGCCGTCAAGATCAGCGGCGGCCTGGAAGAGGAAATCCACGTGGAGCTGGACGAGTCCAGGCTGGCCAGCCTCGGCATACCCATCACCCAGGTGGCCACCCGGCTCGAACAGGAGAACGTCAATCTCGCGGGCGGCACCATCAAGGACGGCGAGACGGAATACCTGGTGCGCATCCTGAACGAGTTCCAGGCCGTGGACGAGATCGGCGACATCATCGTCGGGCAGGTCAACACCGTGCCCATCCTGCTTTCCGACGTCGCCTCGGTTACGAAGAGTCACAAGGAACGCAAGCTTTCCGCCCGCATCAACGGCCGGGAGAGCATCGAGATCGCCATCTACAAGGAAGCCGGGACCAATACCATCCAGGTGGGTCGCGTGGTCAAGGACCGGCTGGATTCGGTGCGGGAAACCGTGACGGGACTCACCTCCGGGGTGAACCTGGAGGTCGTCTTCGACCAGTCGATCTTCATCCAGCAGTCGGTGGACGAGGTGCTCAAGACGGCCATGTACGGCGGCATACTGGCCATCCTGGTCCTGTACCTGTTCCTGCGCAGTTCGAGCAGTCTCATTATCGGCGTGTCCATCCCCATTTCGGTGGTCACCACCTTTTTCTTCCTCTACGCCTTCGACGTCTCGCTGAACATCATGTCCCTCGGCGGCCTGGCCCTGGGGGTCGGGATGCTGGTGGACAACTCCATCGTGGTCCTGGAAGGCATCGACCGGCACCGGAGGCGAGGGGGCGACCAGCCCGTCGCGGAACGGGTGCGCCTCGGCGCGTCCGAGGTAGGACAGGCCGTCGTGGCCGCGACGCTGACCACGGTGTGCGTGTTCGTGCCCATCGTCTTCGTGGAAGGCATCGCCGGACAGCTGTTCCGGGACCTGGCGCTGGCCGTCACCTTCTCGCTCATCGTGGCCACCCTGGTGGCCGTCACCCTGATCCCGGTCATATCGTCGATCCTGCATCGCGACCGGGAAGTGCTCCCGGTCGGCGGGGACGACCCGTCCGCACAGGATCCGACCACGGCGATGGGCAAGGTCCGGTCCGTGATCGGGACCGTCTGGAACGTATTCTCCCGCGGACTGGGCTACGTCGTAACCGGCGTATTCTACCTCGTCAGGTGGGTGCTCTTTTCGGTCTGGGGACTGGTGCGCGTCGCGCTCTGGCCCGCGGGCTGGGTGTTCGACCGGATCTTCCCGATCATCCGCCGGGCCTACCCGCCCTTCCTCCGCTGGGCCCTGGCCAACCGCGTGCTTACGCTGTTCGCCGGGACCGCCCTGCTGGCCGGTTCCCTCTATGTCGTCCCCACGATCGGCATCGAGCTGATCCCCCAGATGAGCCAGGGCGAGTTCTTCGTCAACGTGAAGCTGCCCGTGGGCACGCCGCTGCCCGCTACCGAGGACGCATTGAATCACATGTCGGAGATTGCCCGGGACTACCCTGAAGTAAGCACGGTGTACGTACTGGCGGGAACCATGGGCCAGTCCGGCGGCAACGCGGGCGAGGAGCGGGAGAACATCGGGCAGTTGCACATCCGGCTGGAACCGGGCCTTCGCGGCGCGGCGGAAGAGGACGTCATGAACCGCCTGCGGGACAGCTTTTCGCCCATTCCGGGCATCGAAGCGCCCGAGTTCGCCCGTCCCGCGCTCTTCAGCTTCAAGAACCCGGTGGAAGTGGAAGTCAGCGGGTACAACCTGACCCGGCTCACGGAAGTTTCCGAGGAACTCGCGGCGGAGATGTCCACGGTACCCGGCCTGACCGACGTGAAAGCCAGCATGGAGGGCGGGAATCCGGAAGTGCAGATCCTCTTCGACCGCCGGAAGCTCGCCAACCTGGGACTCAACCTGGGCACGGTCACGCAGATCGTGCAGAACAAGGTCCAGGGCAACGTGGCCACGGAGCTCACCCGCCGAGACCGAAAGATCGACATCCGCGTGTGGGCGGAGGACGAGACCCGGCTCAGCCTGGACGCCATACGGCGGCTGGTGGTGAACCCGGAGGGCACGGTGCCCGTGCCGCTGGCGGCCGTGGCGGAAGTCCGCGTCGCCCAGGGCCCGAGCGAGATCCGGCGGGTCAACCAGCAGCGGGTGGCCATCGTATCCGCGGGTCTTACGGGCCGTTCGCTCGGTGACGCGGCCGAAGACATCCAGGGGATCATAGACGGCTTCATGCTGCCCATCGATTTCGTGGTGGGCATCAAGGGGCAGAACGAGGAAATGCAGGTGGCGTTCGCAAGCCTGCAGTTCGCCATTCTGCTCTCGATCTTTCTCGTCTACCTGGTCATGGCGTCCCAGTTCGAATCGCTGCTCCATCCCTTCGTGATCATGTTCACTTTCCCCTTCTCGATCATCGGCGTCGTCGCGACGCTGGTGCTCACGGGACAGACGATCAGCGTCGTCGTATTGATCGGGGTGATCATGCTCACCGGGATCGTGGTGAACAACGCCATCGTACTGGTGGACTATATCAACCAGCTGCGACGGAGGGGCACGGAACTGCAGGAGGCCATCGTCGAGGCGGCGCAGACGCGCCTCTGGCCCATTATGATGACGACGGCCACCACGGTCCTCGGCCTGCTGCCGATGGCCATCGGCGTCGGTGAAGGCGCCGAGTTACGCGCGCCCATGGCCATCACCGTGATCGGCGGCCTGATCGCCGGAACGATGGTGACGCTGGTCCTGGTGCCGCTCATCTACATGACGATAGAAACGGCTATGGCAAGCGTGTACGGGCTGTTTACAAGAACCGCCGGGCAACCGGTGTCCCAGGAGGTGGTAGAGGCATGAGCATTGCCGAGTTTTCCGTTAACCGACCGGTGACGACGATCATGATCATCGTCAGTGTCGTCACCTTGGGTATGATTTCCTATACCAGACTGCCGCTGATGTTCCTGCCGGACATGTCCTTCCCGTCCCTGAACGTCAGCGTGCCGTATCCCTCCTCGTCGCCCGAGGAAGTGGAACGGCTGATCACGCGGCCGCTGGAGGACGCCTTCGGGACGCTCAGCAACATGAAGAGCATGGAGTCCAATTCCAGTGACGACAACGCGCGGGTCCGCATCGAGTTCGAGACCGGGACGGACATGAACATGGCGGCCATGGAGGTCCGGGACCGGATCGACCAGGTCCGGGGCGAGTTGCCGGCCGACGTGGAACGCATCCGCATCCGGCGCTGGAACCCGAACGATATGCCCATCTACAACTTCAGCGTCGCATGGAACGGGGACCCCGCCGAGTTCTACAACATCGTCACCAAGGTGATCCAGCCGCGCATCCAGCGCGTGGACGGCGTGGCGAACGTGGAAATCAGCGGGATGATCGACAAGCAGCTGCTCGTGCACGTGGACAGCGAGAAGCTGCAGTCCCATAACCTCGATCTGTTCAATCTCAGCCAGACCCTGACGCAGAACAACGTCACCATGACGGCCGGGACCGTCACCGAGGGCGGAAAGAAGTACTCGGTGCGCTCCGTGAACGAGTACCGGGCCGCCGAAGAGGTGGCGAACCTGCCCATACCGGGTACGACCCTGTCGCTCCGCGACGTGGCGGAGGTGACTTTCGACTATCCGGAAGACAACAGTTTCCAGCGGCTGAACGGGGTCGACGCGGTCACGATACGGGTGTACAAGACGTCCACGGCCAACATCGTGGACGTGGCGCAGCGCACCCAGCTCGTGCTGGATGAACTCCAGACGCAGCCCCAGTTCGCGGACCTGGATACGCGGGTATTCTTCGACCAGTCGCAGAGCATAACGGACCGGCTTTCGGACCTGCGGAACACGGGACTGCTTGGCGGCATGCTCGCCGTCATCGTGCTGTTCCTCTTCCTCCGGAACGTGCGCAGCACCTTGATCATCAGCCTGGCGATCCCCATTTCGATCATCTGCACCTTCACTTTCATGTACCTGCTGCGCCAGGGCGCCGGGTCCACGGTTTCCATCAACCTGATCTCGCTCATGGGCCTGATGCTAGCGGTAGGCATGCTCGTTGACGCCGCCGTGGTGGTGCTCGAAAGCATTTACCGCCATCGCCAGGAGGGCAACCTGCCGGCGCGGATCGCGGCTGTCGTGGGCACCCGCGAGGTGACCATGGCCATCATCGCGGCTACTGCGACGACCCTCTGCGTATTCATGCCCCTGGTCTTCCTGGGCGGCGGCAGCCGGTTCATGCTCTTCATGAAGGACTTCGTCGTCACCTTCTGCATCGTCATGGTGGCGGCGGTCTTCATCGCGCTGACGCTGATTCCGCTGGTATCTTCCAGGCTGTTCAACCGGCCGCTGGGCAAGCCTTCGGCGTTCTTCGCGAGGCTGTCGGGGCTGTACACGGCGGTCCTCGCCTGGAACCTCAAGCACCGGTTCGTTACGGTGGTTTCCTTCGCCGCGATCCTCTACGGCAGCTACTGGCTGTACCAGAACATCGAGACGGAGTTCCAGCCCATGGCGCCGACGCGGGACATCGCGATCGCCGCGGATCTGCCGAGTAGTTACAGCATCGAAGACGTCAAGACCGTCTTCACGGACGTGGAGGCGCTCCTGCTGGACCGCAAGGAGGACTTCCACATCGAGTCCATCTCGTCCTACGGCAGCCTGCGCCGGGCCAATATCCGCATCGTGCTGACTCCGCCGGAGGAACGGCAGGAGTCGGCCACGCAGCTGCAGACCCGGATCACCAGCGCGCTGCCTGTAATCGCCGGCGTACAGTGGAGACCCGGTCGCATGCGGCGTTACGGCGGCGGGCAATCGGGTGTGGACGTCGAGCTGAAGGGCGACAACATGGCGGTGCTTTCCAATATCGCCGAGGACATCCGGAACCGGATGGAGGTCATTCCGGGTCTCAAGGACGTGGATACGAGCCTGGAGCGGGGCGACGAAGAGATCCAGGTACAGGTCGACCGTGCCGTGGCGCAGACATACGGGATCTCGCCGAGACAGGCAGCCCGTACGGTGCAGGCCGCACTGAGCAGCCGAGCGCGGGGCAAGTTCAAGGCCGACGACCGCGAGGTGGACATCCTGCTGCAACTCGAGGAAGCGGACCGCGCGAGCATGCAGAAGCTCCAGAATATGACGTTCGAGCGGGCCGAAGGCGGCATGATCCCCGTGGGGAACCTGGCCAGTTTTACCAAGCAGAAGGGGCCCGACGCCATAGAGCGGAAGGACCGGGAATCCCAGGTGGAAGTGGGCGGCAACACGACGGGACCGGGCACACGTGCCATTAACACCCAGGTGACGGAGATGATGGAAAGCATGGAACTGCCGCCGGGCTATTCGTGGAGCATGGGCCGGAACTGGAACATGATGCGGGAGTCCCAGAGCGAGTTCCTCTTCGCCATTATGCTGTCCGTGGTCCTCATCTACCTGATCATGGCGGCCATATCGGAGTCCTTCATCCAGCCCTTCACGATCCTGTTGTCGGTGCTCTGCGGACTGGTGGGGGCCTTCATCGTGTTCTACCTGTCGGGGACGACGCTGAACACGAACTCGTACCTCGGCGTCATCGTGCTGTCCGGGCTGGCGGTCAACAATGCCATTGTGCTCATCGACCACGTGAACCATTTGCGCAGGGAGGGGATGACCCGTACGGAGGCCCTGCTCCTGGGCGGCCGGCACCGGCTGCGGCCGATCCTGATGACGTCGCTGACGACCATCTTCGGCCTGCTGCCCATGGTGGCCCCCCTCTTCTTCCCCGAGTTCTTCGGCCCCGTGGAAGACCGTGGCGCCAACCAGTGGGGCCCGGTGAGCCTGGCCCTGGTGGGCGGCCTGACCACCTCCGGCATCCTGACACTCATCCTGCTGCCGACGGTCTACACCATCTTCGAAGACCTGAGCAACTGGGTCACTTCGAGCGTAAAGCGGGCCTGGGCGTAAGCGTGAAGGGGTAGCGCGCAAGCACAGTCTGTATACAGAAAAACGCCCGGTCCTGGAATCGTTCAGCCCAGTACCGGGCGTTTCTGGTTTAAGTCGATTCAAATAAACGTTCTGGCGATGTTACATACGAGCCTTGAGTATCCCCACCACCTCTCCGTGACCTTCCTTCTCGGCACAGTAGAGCGGTTGAGCCCAGACCGACCCGGCCGGCAAGTTCGTGTCGGCGCCCTGATCCAGCAGGAAACGCACCATATCGGCCTTCCCGCTGCGCGCGGCCGCCGCAAGGGGCGTTCCCCCGTATTCGAGCTCGATCGCATCGATGTCGGCCCCCAACTCCAGGAAGACGCGGGCCGCCGCGACATCGCCCTTTTCGGCGCAGCCGTGCAGGAAGGTCCGGCCGATCCAGTTGGCGCGGCACAGGTCGAGGCCGTGGCTGGCCAGGACGCGGATCGTATCGGGATCCGAAGGGTAGTTTCCGCCCCAGATGTCCGTCAGACGGAATAGATCGCCCACGTTTGGCGTGATGTCCAAAAAGACGCGGATGAGCTCGGCATTGTTCCGTCCCATGAGTTCGTGCAGAAACTGTGGATGCGCAACGATGCCGTCCCCCTCGCGCAAGGCCCGTTCCAGTTCCGAATCGTCCATCATGGCATAGGGTGGCGTCACAGCCCCGTATTCGCGCAACAGGGCCTGCATCCGATGGCCTTTCTCGCCGTGATTGTACTCGACCGTGGTCAAGCATGAGCCGGATGAGTCAACCTCGGCGTTGGGATCGGCCCCTCGTTCGAGCAGCAGTTTGGCCGTCTCCAGGTGGTTGTCCGTACAGGCGCCGAAGAGTGCCCCGCCGCGTGGCGCGTTTTCTTCCGGCAGGTTGGGGTCGGCCCCCAGATCCAGCAATTTCCGGACGATCCGGGTGTGTCCCCTGCCGGCAGCGTAGGCAAGCGGACTACGCCTACCGGCGTCAAGCATGCGGGCCTGGACCGGATCGGAAGCCAGAACCGCATCGACCCTGTCCTCATCGCCAGCCGCACACGCGATACTCAGGGCGTACTCCGCACCGCAGGCGAGAAGGTGCCGCGTGATGACCCAGGTGTCTTTCGGGGCTTCTTCGGGCAAATCACTTGAACGGAACCAGTAGTCCCCGTTGAGCGAGACCAGCAGCGGAGTCTGACCGTCGGCGCGGCGAGCTTCCAGGTTGGCGCCGCGTGCGACAAAGAGATCCACCAGGTTGATTTGCCGCGTCAGCGCCGCCCAGTGCAGCGGACCGTTGCCCAGCGCGTCGGCGGCGTGGATCAATTCGGGATGGCCGTCCAAAACGGTCTCTACCCCGGCCCGGTCACGGCCACTGATCGCCTCGAACAATTCGATAAAGGCGGGTTCGTAACCGAATCGCTCCCGCATCGCCGCTTCCAGCAGCGCCTTCACGACGCTGTAGCCACGCTCCTCGGCGGTGGCGAGCAGCTTGTCCCATGAATTATAGGTATAACGGGACTGTCCCGGGTCGGCGCCGGCCTGCAGCAGCAGCTGGACCACCTCGGCATGGCCCTCGCGAACCGCCATGTGGATCGGGAACTGGTACCAGTACTGGGCGTTTACCAGACCGGGATCCCGGTCGAGCAACGCGTTGACGCGCGCCAGGTCGCCGGCACCGCTTGCGCAGAAGAGCGCCCAGGCCTGGTGGCCGTCCACGGCTTCAATCCCGTACTGGTAGCGCTCGGTCTTCATGTCCTCGGGCTGGAGCAGATACGCGACCCGTTGCGCGAAGCGCTCGTCGCGCGAGGGTGCCTGTCCCGGCAATGCTCGTTCAGCCATTTTCAGCATCTCCCTTCGTAGACGTTTGCGGGCCGAGCGCAGCCGGTTGTTGACCGTCGACGCCGACAGGCCCAGGAACGATCCGACTTCCCGGTGCGAATAAGTCGAAATGTAAAACAGCAGGACCGACATGCGCTCTTCGTCGGGCAGCCGGCCTATGGCGGCCATGACCCGGGTTTTCTCATCACGCGATTCCAGTTCCTCGCCGGGGTCGGCCGTGGCCAGCGATTGCGCCACCATAGGCGACTCAGCCGTCACCAGAGATTCCGCCGCCACCAGCGATTCCGCCGCCGAGTGTTCAATGGCGACGGGCTGCCGCCTGCGCAATACACGGCTGCAGCGCATGAAGACGATCCGCTTGAACCATCCTGGGAATGACGCTGGTTCGTGCAGGCGCGGCAGTTCGGTCCAGGCGCCGACAAAGGCCTCTTGCGCGGCGTCTTCGGCCAGGTGGAAATCGCCCAGCAGGGCGGAGGCGTAGCCCACGGCCATGTCCTGGAACCGGAGGACGATGTCGTCGTAGGCTGCGCGGTCGCCGGTCTGGGCACGGACGACCAGTGAAGAGAGATTGGATTCGCTCATAGGCATTCACCCATAAGCACCAACGATGCTGACGTTCTGGTAGGGTTTATTCGGAATGGCCGGTCGACCGTACTCGTGCCGTCACATCGCCGAGTAGAAGACCCGGTCGTAGATCTGGTGGACGCGGGCGGTGTGCTTCCCGTAGGCGTCCAGCATCTTGTCCGGCGCGGCCTGCCGCTCTTCGAGAGTCGGCCCCGACAGTCCCATCATGCCGGCCAGGACGGCCTGTGCGCCGTGTTCCCTGGGGATCTCGTGGGTCTGGTGGCCCGAGGTCATCTGGATGCGGTTCTCCAGGTCCCGCAGAAAGAGATAGGCTTCGTCCAGGTCGGCCGCCTCGGAGTCCGACAGGTACCCCTTATCCGCGAGATCGGCCAGCATCCGGCGGGTGCCACGCTCCCAGGGCCAACCCTGGATTCCGCCGTATACGAGTTGAAATCCCTGGGCGATGAACTCGATCTCCCGGATGCCGCCCTTTCCCAGCTTGACGTGGTAGTCGCCGCTGCCCCGTTCGATCAATGCTTTTGCGATGCGCTCCCGCATGTGGTTGATATCCTCGAGGATCAACGGCTGGTCCAGGGCGGGGTAGAACACGAAGGGTTGGATCGTGTCAATGAACCGCCGGCCCACCTCGCTGCTCCCCGCCGAGAACCGGGCCTTCAGGAGCGCCTGGCGCTGCCAGGCCTGACCCTGGATCTCGTAGTGCCAGCGGTAGCCTTCGATGGAGTTGGCGATGTCGCCGGCCCGCCCCTCCGGACGCAGGCGCAGGTCGACGCGGAACACCTGCCCGTCCGGCGTGAGCCGGCTGATGAGGTCGGTGATGGCCCGGGCCAGCTTGGGGTAGTACTCGTAGGTGGAGGTCCCGTCCTTCTCGGTGCGCCCGTTCGTGACGTCGTAGACATAGAGCAGGTCGATATCCGAGCTGAAGTTCAGGTCCCTGCCACCGAGTTTGCCCATGCCGATGACGGCGAAACCACTCGGCTTCGATCCCTCGAGCATCGGCCTTCCGTGACGGGCCTGCAGTTTCGCGCCGCACACATCGTGGGCAGCCTGCAGGCAGAGGTCGGCCACGTCCGTGAGCCGTTCCAGGACCGCCGGCGTTCCGGACTGCCGCATCAGGTCGCACACGGCGATCCGCAGGTAGGCCTGCTGCTTGAACGTGCGCAGGGGTTTCATGGCCTCGTCGGGCGTAGACACGCCGTCGAGCATGCCCGTCAATGCCGCGTCCAGTTCCTCCGCCGGCTGCAGCGTGCGCCACGCGTCGCCGGCGAAAGTTCCGAGCAGGAACCCCGCGTCCTGGACGAGGGTCGTGGTGAGGTACGGACTGGCCGAAAGGATCGTGAGCAGCGCGTCCCGGGACGCCGACGGCACGGCCAGCAGGTCCAGCAGGGCCGGGATCTGTTCATCGCCGCTTCGCGTAATAACCGCGTGCAGGCTGATGAGGGCCCGGTCTGGCTGCAGGGAGTTGCCCGCCGCCTCGACCAGCGCCGGCATGAGGTTCTCCGGGGCGCCGAGTGGGGACAGTCTCGCATCGATCTGTCCCAACATGCGCCAGGCGTCTTCCGGCTGCTCGAATCCGGAGTTGCGCAGGTGGTCGTTTACCGCGGCCGGCAACGGCGAGGAAAGCGTATTGCGGTCAAATGAAAGGGTCGTCATGGTCGTGGCCTGCCTGGCTCGCCGCGGTTCATGGGTGCGGTCCGCCGGAGTCCCCTGCCTGGTCTGCCTCAAAAAGACCGCGCCTCCCCGCGTCGAAACGGAGGAGGCGCGCGTTACAATGAAACGCTACTGCCCTGCGATCCGAACTAGATATCGTAGTAGAGACCGAACTCCCACGGGTGCGGACGCAGGCGAATCTGGTCCAGCTCGTTCTCCCGCTTGTAATCGAGATAGGTCTCGACCAGGTCCGGCGTGAACACGTCACCCTTGAGGAGGTAGTCGTGATCGTCCTCCAGGGCGTCCAGCGCCTCGCCGAGGTCCTGCGGCGTGTGGGCCACTTCCGCGGCCTGTTCCGGCTCGAGATCGTAGAGGTCGAGGTCAATCGGCTCCGGCGGCTCGATCCGGTTCTCGATACCGTCCAGGCCGGCCATCATCATGGCCGTGAAGGCCAGATAGGGATTGGCGCCCGGATCCGGCGTGCGGAACTCGATCCGCTTGGCCTTCTCGCTCTTCGAATACATGGGGATCCGTACGCAGGCGCTTCGGTTGCGCTGCGAGTAGATCAAGTTGATCGGCGCTTCGTAACCCGGGACGAGCCTCCGGTAGGAGTTCGTCGTCGGCGCGGCGAAGGCCAGTACGGAGGCGCAGTGATGGAGCAGGCCGCCGATGTAGTGCCGGGCCATGTCGCTCAGGTCGGCGTACGTGCCGGCCTCGAAGAAGAGGTTCTTGCCTTCCTTCCAGAGGCTCTGGTGCACGTGCATGCCTGAACCGTTGTCCTCGAAGATCGGCTTCGGCATGAAGGTCACCGTCTTGCCCGCCTGCCGGGCGACGTTCTTGACGATGTACTTGTACATGAGCAGGTCGTCGGACATGCGCAGCAGCGTGTTGAAGCGGATGTCGATCTCGGCCTGCCCCGCCGTGCCCACCTCGTGATGGTGCACTTCCGACTCGATGCCCATGCTCCGGAGCGTCAGCACCATGCGCGTGCGCAGGTCCTGGTGGGTGTCGTTGGGTGGCACGGGGAAATACCCGCGCTTGTAGGGAATCTTGTTGCCGAGGTTGGGGCTCTCGGCGCGTCCCGTGTTCCACCAGCCCTCGCCGGCGTCGACCCGGTGGAAGCTGGCGTTCGGCTTCTGGGCGAACCGCACGTCGTCGAAGATGTAGAACTCGGCCTCCGGACCGAAGTAGGCCGTGTCGGCGATGCCCACGGACTGCATGTAGGCCTCGGCCTTCTGGGCGACGTACCGCGGGTCGCGTGTATACATTTCAAGCGTCACCGGATCCTTGACGTTGCAGACCAGGATCAGCGTCTTAGCCTCCATGAAGGGATCGATCTTGGCCGACAGCGGGTCCGGGATCAGGATCATGTCGCTCTTGTCGATGGTCTGGAATCCCCGGACGCTCGAACCGTCGAACCCGACACCTTCTTCGAAAGTGTCTTCCTCCAACGTTTCGATCGGCGCGGAGAAATGCTGCCAGGTTCCCGGTACGTCGATGAACCGGAAGTCGACCATTTCCGCGCCCTGGTCCCTTGCAAATGCGATTACGTCAATTGGGGTCACGAGTATAGCTCCTCCCTGTTGATTACACGATGAATCGGTGACCGGTAAACCGAACCCGGAAAGGACCAGGCGGGTCCTCCGGATCACCGCGTCGATTTGTGCTTCTTCGTACTTGTACCTCTCCGTACACGCAGTCACTGGAACAACCTAGCGAACTTAATGTACACGGTCATTGTTTCGCAAGTGTTTCCCCGAGGTTAAATCCTTGTTAACTTGCTTTTTTTTATTGTACGCCCCGCGGTCCGTTCCCCGTTGGCGGCCCGGTTCGGATGCCGACCGCTGCCCGGTCCGTTCCCCGTTGGCGGCCCGGTTCGTGTTCCGTCAGCTGCCCGGTCCGTTCCCCGTTGTCGGCCCGGTTCGGATACCGTCAGCTGCCCGGTCCGTTCCCCGTTGTCGGCCCGGTTCGGATACCGTGCATCACGCCGGTCGCGACGTGAGATCTCGCCCGGCTTCGGCGCGGTTTACGACACTTCAATCCCCGGAAAAAGGTATTGACTATATACCCCTCCGCGCATATAATGAGGTAACTGTTTCAGGCGCCGGAAACCCGATTGCAGCGTGGTGTTTCCGGGTCTTTCAGATGAACGACTATTCCAGGCATTTCCGACTGAAATCAGCGTTGTTCAGATCTGCAAGGTTGCGGTGCGGATGCCCGGTGCCGATCGATGCAGAACATGGGAGAACGCCATACGGGCTACGCGACGGCCAGACGGACCCCGATGGCGGTCTGGTACATCCTGGCGGCCTTCGTTGGTGCGCTGTTGGGTATCGTCTTCCTGGTCGTGGCCTATCCCGAAGCACTGAGCACGCTGGGTGGGGGAGCGGCCGGGAACGCGAACTCGTCGCCATCGTCAATATCGGAAAGTCCGGAATCGGTTGGCCAGCCCGGATCAGCCGGACCTGGCGGTACTACAGGGGCGCCGGGGGCCGGCGGTATCGCGGATCCCCGCGCGGAATCCCGGCGTTCGCCGGCGGGACTTATCGCCGCCAACGAAGCGATAAGCACGTCCCGCCGCACTTCCATCGTATCCGCGGTGGAACGGGCGGGACCGGCCGTCGTGAGCATAGTCGCAACGTTCCAGATGCGGCGGCGCGGATTCTCCTCGATGTTCGACGACCCCTTCTTCGGCCATTTCGTGGTGCCGCGGCTATACACCCGCGAGGAGCCGAACACGGGGTCGGGCGTGATCATCGACGAAGCGGGCTACATCGTCACCAACGCCCACGTGGTTCAGCTCGGTGACTATACGGCCCGGCGAATCCGGGCCGTGCTGACCGACGGACGAAGCCTGGCCTGCACCCTGGTGGGCGTGGACGTCATGTCGGATCTGGCCGTGCTCCACGTGCAGGGCGTAGACCTCCCGGTGGCGGCACTGGGCCGTTCCGACGACATCATGACCGGCGAATGGGCCATCACTATCGGCAATCCGCTGGGCCTTGCCGTGGAGGACGCCCAGCCGGCCGTGGCCGTCGGCGTGGTCAGCGCGCTGGGACGGAACTTCCGCCGGCAGCAGGGGTCGAGGACGGTCTACCGGGACATGATCCAGACCGACGCGACCATCAACCCGGGCAACAGCGGCGGTCCGCTGGTCAATGCCTTCGGCGAGGTCATCGGCATCAACACGTTCATCCTGTCCGAAAGCGGCGGCTCAGAGGGCGTGGGTTTCGCCATCCCCATCGAACGGGTACGGCGCGTCGCGGACGAGTTGATCCAGTACGGCGGAACGAGACGGGGATGGACAGGCCTGTCGGTGATCGATATCACGGAATACGTAGCCCAGGAGTTGAACATCGACAACCGCCTGGGCGTGCTGGTGAACGAGATCGATCCGGACAGCCCGGCGGACGTGGCCGGCATCCTGGTCATGGACGTGATCAGGAAGATCAACGGGGAAGTGATCGCCAGCTATCCCGAAGCACGGGAAGCGCTGTACGGCAGCCTGGTGGGCGATTCCATCGAACTGGAGGTCGAGCGGGACGGCCGCCTCATGCCCCTGGTCCTGCATATCGCCGAGTTGTGAGGAAATGAATGGTACGTGACGGTTGGGTCATGGTCGTCCCCCTGGCTGCGCTTGCGGCCGTCAGCGTGGTGATCGGCTACCTGGCCCCCGGTGCGGTCTGGATCGTGCTGGCGTCGGCGTTCGGCGGCCTGGCTCTGTTCGTCGCGTTCTTCTTCCGTGACCCGGCAAGGCAGGTGCCCCCGGGTGACGGACTGGTGATTTCCGGCGGCGACGGCAAGGTGGTGACCGTCGAGGAGATCGAGAACGACGCCTTCATCGGCGGACCGGCCACGCAGATCAGCGTGTTCCTGTCCATCGTGGACGTGCACGTCAACCGGATTCCCATTACCGGCGTGGTCAGACTGCGCCGGCGGATCGAAGGGAAGTTCAAGCTCGCCTTCAAGGACGAGGCCTCGGGCGACAACGCCCAGCTGGTCCTGGGCATCGAAGGAGAAAAGGGCCGGGTCCTGATCAAGCAGATCGTCGGTTTCGTAGCCCGTCGGATCGTCTGCAACGTCAACGAGGGCGACGAAGTGCGTATAGGCGACCGGTTCGGCCTGATACGCTTCGGATCGAGAATAGACGTCATCGTGCCGGCCGGCGCCGAAATCCGGGTTAAGAACGGAGACCGGGTCCGGGGCGGCGAAACGATACTGGGAGTACTTAAATGAAAAACTGGGTGCGCGTCGCGTTACCGAACGTGTTCACGCTGGGCAGCATCTTCTGCGGGGTTTCCGCCATCTTCTATTGTATCGACGGGTTCAACGCCCTGACCGGCGACCCCGGCCGCGCGCCATGGCTCATCATTGCCGCCGCCCTCCTGGACAGCATCGACGGCAAGGTCGCGCGCTACAGCCAGGGGGCGACCCGGTTCGGCATCGAACTGGATTCCCTGGCGGACGTGATCTCCTTCGGGGTCGCGCCAATAGTTCTCGTGTATACGCTGAAGCCCTTCGGCGAGATCACCTGGGTGCTCTGCCTGCTCTTTCTGATGTGCGGCGCCATCCGCCTGGCCCGGTTCAACGTGATGACGCTGCGCCGCGTCGAGCGGATCAACCAGGAGAAGGACAACTTCATTGGACTGCCGATTCCCGTGGCGGCCATCGCCGTGGCGTCCTACGTCATCTTCTGCTGGGATCGGTGGGAGGAACTGCACCTGGAAGGTCCGTTCATGGGATTCATGCTCGTACTGTCCATTCTCATGATCAGCCCCCTGTCCTATCGCACCCTGCCTTCTCTCGCCTTCAAGAGCAAATGGTCCATCCTGAAGCTGATCGCCATCGCCGTGGCCCTGGTGGCCCTGGTCTGGAATCCGCAGCTCACGATCTTCCCCATCGTGCTGCTGTATATCCTCTCAGGCATCGCGGCCTGGGGCGTCCACATGGTCCGTCACGACGAGGACATGGCGCTATCCGTGGAAGAGTAAGGGAGTCCGTCCATGGCACAGCGTAAAGGGATGGGTCTGCTGGTGTTCTACATCCTGGTAGGCGCCATCGTCGGCGGTGTGGTCGGTGAGTTGATCGGCCTCCTGTTCGGGCACTTCATGCCCGGAAGCATGGTGGAGAAGTTCTTCCTGGAAGCCTTCGTCTACACCTTCCCGCCGGCCACGCTGCCGCTCGTCATACTCTCCGTCACCTTCGGCTTCACGGTCAAGGTGAACGTCATCAGCATCCTCGGGATCGGTTTCGCCACCTATTACTATCGCTGGTACTAGCTCCCTGACGAGATGACGAAACCACTTTCCAGCCTTATCCATCCATTCCGAAGTTTCCTGATCTCGACTAACAACCACCAGCGGCGTTCGAACAGGCGTCTTGAACGGTTGTTGATCCTGGTTGTGGCCGTCGCGGTGTTTCCCGCGGGCAGCTATGGTCATGCCGGCCAGGGAAACGCTGCCGCGCAACCCGCCGAAACCGTGTCCGATGCCGCGCAGCCCGCCGGTTACGCATTCGACCGGCACGAAATCGACATCGGCCCGGCGGTTCGGCAGACGGTGTTGACGGGATACCTGCTGGGTGGAGAAGTGGCGGACTTGGCCGTGATAAAGGTCGAGGAAAATGGTAGTCGCCGCCTGCGTATCTATGCTTACGAAGCAGAACCCAATGAAGGTGAGCCGAGGAAGGCTGAAGCGCGCACGTCGTCCTCGGCCGAGGGAACCTGGGCCCTGAGGATGGATACGCGGTTGCGTCCCGGTGTGACCTTCGTGGATGTTGCCCGTATCGGTGGCCGCGATCACCTGATAACCGGCGAACCCGGGCGGATCAACGCGTGGGATCCCGGTTCGGACACGGTATACGAACTCGTGTCTGTCGCGACCGCCACGGCCGTCACGGCTGTAACGCCCGCCACGGCTGTAACGCCCGTCGCGGCTGTAACGCCCGCCGCGGCCGGTTTCCAGGCACCTCGCGAGGGTGAGGTACCTCACGTGGACGTCACCTGGGACGCTAACGGCGATGGCCGGATCGA
The DNA here is from genome assembly GCA_026702745.1 of Gemmatimonadota bacterium. Lineage (NCBI taxonomy): Bacteria > Pseudomonadati > Gemmatimonadota > Gemmatimonadota bacterium. Next base: position 31,525 of record JAPPBT010000014.1, on the reverse strand, counting down.
CCTGGTCGTTCCCGGCGACAGTGGATTCCAGGTTTACGTACAATTGGAAGGCGGTACATTCGCCGATCCGATAGAAGCCGGTCCTCCTCCCAACTTCGACCCGATCCTCGGCGCCGACGGATACCGGTTCGACCCCAGGAGCGTGAGCCGGATCCACGAATTCGACGGTAACGGCGACGGCCGCGTCGACCTGGTGTCCTGGAACGGAAACCACTTCGAAGCGCATGTACAGGACGAACAGGGCCTCTTCGACCCCGATCCGTTGACCTTCACCACCGACGTGCGTTTCGATACCGATGATGTCACCTCGCTTGCCGTCGGGGAAATGACGGGCCGGGCGCTTCACTCGTTCGATGACCTGAACGGCGACAGCATCGCCGACATGGTGGTCTACGTCCTCGAAGGAGCGCGGATCAAAGACAAACGGTCCGCTTACGAAGTGTATTTTGGCGCGCTCGGCGTTGATGGCGCGGGCGGAACTGGTGGCTCGCGCGGACCTGTTGGCGCAGGTGAATCCGATGGCTCGCGCGGATCTGGTGGCGCGGGTGGATCCGATGGCTCGCCCGGTTCCGGCAGCACTATCCAGTTCGCGTCCAGTCCGGATGTAACGATTCAGACCGAAAACCAGGTCCAGCTCGCTATGGAGCACCGCGATCTCGACGGGGACGACGTAGGGGACCTCGTCGTCACCTCGATCGAGAACAAGTACCTCGAAGGCAGCCTCTTCAAGCGGATCAAGGGATTCATGGGTGATGACGTCTGGTTGAACCTCGATTTCTACCACGTGCGCGACGGACGCATCCCGGACCGCGCCACGGCCTCGCGGCGCATCCAACTGGATGGTGCCCCGAGTCCGCGGGAGCCGGGTTGGGTTCCCCTGGCCGTCGTGCTGCAGGGCGGGAAGCACGCGAAGCGAAGGGACCGCGAACCGTACTCGCGCGCGTTCAACAAGAACCAGTTCATTGGGGACGTGACGGGGAACGGCCGCGCCGACTTGCTGATCGAGTGGACCCACCGGGAACTGCATGTCTACACCGGCGAGTCCAGACCAGGCCTGTTTGCGGACGAGCCACAGAAGGCGGCGGTCGAACTACCCAATGACGAGGAATTCGCCTGGATGACGGACCTCAACCGGGACGGCCGCCAGGACTTCGTCATGCATCATCTTTTTTCGAAACGGGACGCGCACGGGGCGCCGATGGAATTGCCGGGGACGGAGTCTCACCGCGTGACCCTGCTGATCGCGCGATGAAGAGTCGGCCGGGTAGGATACATCGAGCAGCGGATCAATAGCTGAAGATCTGGAGTAACGCGTGGCGAATTTAATCGATATGGCGGCCTACGAACTGGCGCCGCGGATCCAGTCGGGCGAGGTCGCCGCGGAAGAGGTGGCCAGTGAAGTCCTGCGCCTTATCGAAGAGAAGGATCCCACCATAAACGCCTACCTCGCGGTCGACCGGGAGGCGGTGATCGAAGACGCGCGGGACGTGGACCGGCGTATCGCTGCCGGCGAAGCCACCGGACCGCTGGCCGGCGTGCCCATTGCCATCAAGGACGCCATCTGCACGAAGGGCCTGGAAACCACCTGTGCTTCCCGGATCCTCGAGGGATTCGTGCCGCCCTACGACGCCACGGTCATCGCCCGGCTGCGCGCGGCGGACGCCGTGATCGTCGGCAAGACCAACATGGACCAGTTCGGGATGGGGTCTTCCAACGAAAACACCGGGTTCGACGTCTGCCGGAACCCCCTTGACACGTCCCGCGTACCGGGCGGATCGAGCGGAGGCTCCGCCGCGGCCCTGGCGGCAGGCACGGCGGTCCTCGCCCTGGGTGAGGACACGGGCGGTTCGATCCGCCAGCCCGCGGCCTTCTGCGGCGTCGTGGGACTCAAGCCCACCTACGGACGGGTCTCCCGCTTCGGCATCATCGCCTACGGTTCCTCCTTCGACCAGGTCGGTCCCATGGCGCGGAACGTGGAAGACTGCGCGCAGCTACTGGGCGTCATCGCGGGCCACGACCCCATGGATACCACGTCGGCATCGCAAGCGGTGCCGGACTACACGGCAGACCTGAAGCAGGGCATCGAGGGTGTGCGCATCGGCGTGCCCGATGAATACCTTGCCGAGGGTCTCGACGCATCCGTGAAGGAAAGCGTAACCCAGGCAATCGAACGCATGGAATCCCTCGGCGCCCGCGTGGAAAGCGTCCACCTGCCCCACACCGAATACGCCGTGGCCGCGTACTACATCCTGGTCACCGCGGAAGCTTCCTCCAACCTGGCCCGGTATGACGGGGTGAAGTACGGGTATCGGGGTGTGGATGGGGGCATGTCGACCGCTGAAGGGACGGCTGGAGGATCAGGCGGCGCGTCGGCGGCGGAAACCGAAGTCGGAGCCGGGGTCGGCGCGCCTGCGCTCGCACCCGAAGACCGCCTGGACACCATGTACGGATCGACCCGCAGCGGGGGGTTCGGCCCCGAGGTGAAACGCCGGATCATGCTCGGTACCTACGTGCTCAGCGCCGGCTACTACGACGCCTACTACGACAAGGCCCAGCGCGCGCGAACGCTCATCAAGGGCGACTTCGACCAGGCCTTTGAAAAGGTCGATCTTTTGGTGGCGCCCACCACGCCCACCACCGCCTTCCGCATCGGCGAGAAGATCGACGACCCGCTGCAGATGTACCTGTCCGACGTATATACCGTGCCCATCAACCTCGCCGGCGTGCCGGCCATCTCCCTGCCCTGCGGAACGGACCCAGACGGCATGCCCATCGGCCTGCAGATCATCGGGCCGCATTTTGGCGAGGAACGGATTCTGCAGGCGGCCTACGCCTTCGAGGAGTCGACGAAGTAATGAGCGACGCGGCCATGAAATACGAATCCGTGATCGGGCTGGAAGTGCATGCCCAGCTTCTGACCAACTCGAAGATCTTCTGTGGATGCCCGGTGGCCTTCGGCGGCGAACCGAATACCCGCGTCTGCCCCATCTGTCTCGGCATGCCCGGCGTCCTGCCCGTCCTGAACCGCCGCGCCGTCGAATACACGATCCGCATGGCGCTGGCCGTGGATGGCCGCGTGGCCGAAACCAGCGCCTTTGCCCGCAAGAACTACTTCTACCCGGACCTGCCCAAGGGCTACCAGATCTCGCAGTACGACCGGGCGGGCGAGCCCATCTCCCTGGCTGGCGGCATCGAGATCGAGGGCGAGGACGGCCCCCGCTTCGTCCGGCTCCGGCGGATCCACCTGGAGGAAGAAGCTGGCAAGTCCATCCACAACGAACCCGGGTACGATCCCGACCTGAGCTACATCGATTTCAATCGAACGGGCGTGCCCCTCATGGAGATCGTCAGCGAACCGGACATCCGCAGCCCCCGCGAAGCCTCGGCCTATCTCGCCCGTTTGCGGCAAATCCTTCAGTACATCGGCGTCTGCGACGGCAACATGGATGAGGGCAGCCTGCGCTGCGACGCCAACGTGTCCATCCGCAAGCCCGGCGATCCCCTGGGCGAACTCGTCGAGATCAAGAACATGAACTCCATGCGCTCCATGGAACGGGCGCTCGAGTTCGAAATCGAAAGGCAGTCCGAATTGCTCGATGACGGCGGTACCGTCGTGCGCCAGACCCGGTTGTGGAACGAGGAGAAACGGGAGACCTTCCCCATGCGGTCGAAGGAGGAAGCCCACGACTACCGTTACTTCCCCGATCCCGACCTCGTCACCGTCGAGATCGCCCGTTCCTGGGTGGACGAGATCGGCGAAGACCTGCCCGAACTCCCCGACGTGCGCATGCGGCGCTTCGTCGATGAATACGGACTGCCGCAGGACATGGCGCGGCAACTGACGGAGAACCGCACCCGGGCCGACTACTTTGAGACATGCGTCACTTATGCGGCCGGCGAAGTGGCTGTCGGAGCATCCGGTGAAGCAGCGGGAGGAACGGCCGAAGAAGCACGCACCGTAAGCAACTGGATGCTCAGCGAACTGCTGCGCGTCCAGCACGAGAACCACATGGACCAGGAGACCCTCGAAGCCCGTATACCGCCCGATCACCTGGCCCAGCTCCTCGGGCAGATCAAGGAAGAAAAGATCAGCGGCAAGATCGGCAAGGACGTCCTCGACATCATGGCTGAAACAGGCAAGGCGCCGGCCCAGGTCATCGAGGAGCAGGGCCTCGTGCAGATCTCGGATACCGGCGAACTCGAAGGCGTCGTCGCCGGCATCCTCACCGAACATCCCGACGACGTGGCCGAATACCGGGCCGGCAAGACCAAGCTCCTCGGCTTCTTCATGGGCCAGGTCATGCGCGCGACCCAGGGCAAGGCGAATCCGAAGATGGTGAACGAGTTGCTCCGGAAGAAGCTGGCGGAAGGTTAAGACCGATCCCGGAAATCAACCGGAATCCGTGATCTTCAGCAGGCCCTCGACACGTCCGAGCCTTCCATTCATGTCGTGCATTTCCTCCCGCATGGAGGAAACTTCCGTGCGCACGGACCCAATCTCTTCCTTTAACTCTTCCTTCAATTCCTTCATATCTGCCTTCAGTTCCATTCTCAGTTCGTTGGTTATGGCCTTGGTCTGTTTCCAAAAGAAGATGAAAGCCGACAGCAGCGTAACGGGTGTCAGGAGAAGCTGGGCGAGTTCCATCACAATCCTTCCTCCTCTTCGATAGGGGGCGCAGTCCGGCAGTTATTACATGTCCGTTTGTCATACACTTACACCTTTTTTACTGTCGTTACTCTTTGCTCGATCGAACAACGTCGGAGGTCATCAGCAGACCCTCGACGCGACCGAGCCGTCCGTTCATGTCGTGCATTTCTTCCCGGATGGAAGCGACATCGTTGCGAACCGAAGCTATTTCTTCCTTTAACTCCTCCTTCATTCCCTTCATATCTGACTTCAAGTCCTTAATGTCCGATTTCAATTCACGTCTCAGTTCTTCTCTGCCGGTTTTGGCCTGCTTCCAAAAGAAGATGAAGGCCATCAACAAGGTGGTTGGTGTGACAAGAAGTTGAGCGAGTTCCATGGCCTTACCTCCAATTTGTGAGTAACCTGGTTCGGCAGGCGTGTCCGACACTCTCGTTCCGGCCCATGCGCCGGTTGGGAATCGACTACTTCTTATGCAGTTTTTCAAAGTCCAGGGTCATCAACAAGCCTTCGACGCGGCCGAGGCGTCCGTTCATATCGTGCATTTCTTCCCGGATGGATGTGATCTCCTTGCGTAGCGGCACGATCTCACTCTTCAGTTCGTCGATGATGATTCTGTTCTGCTTCCAAAAGAAGATGAAGGCTGCCAGCAACATGCCCGGCGAAATGAGAAGTTGAGCGAGTTCCATGTTCAATTTCCTCCCATGCAGTTTAGGTGAATGGTCTCGTTCGAGCGTCGAATCGATGTGCGCGACCAACGCTGCTTTACGAATCAGTCGTAGAAATCACAGCAAATCTGGTAACAATCGTGCGAAAATTGGGTTTTTTGTGCAGGCTTGCGTGACTGAGGCGACTGTTCTGTGGATTCACAAAGCGGATATAGGCGAGGGTTATATTGCGGGCGCAATTGGAGAGTAAAAAGCGGACCCGGAAGTGGGAATCTACGATTGGGTCACTAGTCGATCTTGTTTCGTGTATACTTTGTAGATACCTTGTTCACCGTATCCCTGGATGGGTTAGTCCGAAAGTTCCTGGCTTCACCACACTCTTACGAGGATTCCATGTCCCCCGAACAAGCTATTGAAAAACGCCAACAACTAATGCGCGACGGCTTCTGCGTGGTCGACGATATTCTCAGCGACACCTTCCTTCAGGAGTTGCGTATCGAAACCGAGCGCATGATGGAAGACTGGGTGCCGCCACCCGACGTCAGGTACCAGGGCCAGCACGTCACCGCGCAGGGGACTGATAACCCGACCATCCAGAAGTTGCTCGACTGGCCGGCCACACGGCGCGCCCTTGAACAGATGGGTCTGGGCGACTTCGCCAGCACCGGCGGTATCATCCTCCTCACCAAGGATCCCGGAGAACCGGCCCTGTACTGGCACCAGGACTGGATGCAGTGGAACGATCCGATGAGTTGCTCGCCCTGGCCGCAGATCATCTTCGTGTCCTACTACCTGAGCGATACGTCGCGAGAGAACGGATGTCTCAAGATCATCCCCGGCACTCACCTGAAGCGCATCCCGCTGCACGACCAGCTGGTGCCGGCCCATGAGCAAGGCGCCCGATTCATTGCCGAAGATCATCCCACCATGTTCAGCGACCACCCGGATCAGGTCGAGGTCTGCGTCAAGGCCGGCGACCTGGTGCTGGCCGATGCCCGCGTACTGCACTCGGCGCATCGGAACCTGACCGACGAGCGCCGCACCCTGGTGCTGGCCTGGCACCGGCGCCCCGACACCGTTCCGGCCTATTGGACCGATCCGGTGCCGGCGATCATCGCCGAGCGCGACCCCGAGGCGGAATACCTCGGGTCCAGGATTCCGGGCGAACTGCTGCGGTAAGTGTGAGGTAAATTAGACGGAAAGGCAGGAGACTCAAAAAGGGCAGGAACCTCGAAAGAGGATCGTTCAGCGGGAAATTGATGTCAGGGCATTGGTCGGATCACGGCCACAGATTGTCATCAGCCAGTATGTTAGAGAAAACCGAAAAAGGCAGGACCTCGATACCGTCCTCGGTCTGTAGCTCCGGTCCATCGGGGTAGACAATGATCCGCCGGCAAAGGCCGTCCAGGTCGGCCACCGCTCTCAATCCTGTGCACCAGGACCGTGAGAACGTGCCGCCGGATTTTACTTCGACAGCCACAAACGCACCTCCGCGTTCAAGCAGGAAATCCACTTCCGTTCTATTCTGAATGGCCGTCGCCCAGTAGTACCACTCGTCGCAAAGGTCACGGTAGTCCTTGTACGACCGGATCAACTGTGCGACTAACCCTTCGAACAGGACGCCACGTTCTTCCGGTGCTGCCGGTCCCTTCTGGTTTTTCATGGCACGCACTATGCCCGGATCGCACCAGAACCATTTGGGCAGCTTCCTTTCCCTCACACGCAGTCTTGCCTCGAACGCCGGCAATCGGAAGCACAGCAGCGTCTCCTCGAGAATATCCAGGTAATTGGTCACTGTCGGCCGTGAAACCTGTGCTTCGCTGGCTATGTTGGTGGCGTTCAGCACCTGACCGTGAAAAAGCGCGGCAACGGGAAGAAACCGCGCGAATCCGGGCAGGTTGCGCACCAGTGCTTCGGACTGAATCTCTTCCCTGAGATACATCTGCGTATAGGCGGAGAGCGTCTCCGACCGGTCCTCCGAATCCCAGACAATGGGCAACAACCCGTTTCGCATTGCGTCCTCAAGGTCGAATCGTTTCCCCAGTTCATCGGGTACGAAGGGATGCATCGCGCGGCGCAATGCCCGACCCGCCAGCAGATTCACGCCAGCCCGCTTGAGTTTTCTTACGCTGGACCCGCACAGGACGAAACGCAGCTTCCGTTCCTCAATGAAACGATGCACTTCGTTCAGCAGGGAAGGCAGCCGCTGTATTTCATCTAAAATGACCCAGCGGTCTTCAGGTACGGCACGCAACTCCGAGGCCAGCAGTCCTGGATTCGCAAGCAGGCGGTGGTAGGTAGCTTCTGAGAGCAGATCGACGACATGGGCATCGGGAAACGCACTTCGCAGATACGTGCTTTTGCCCACACCTCGCGGTCCAAGAAGAAAGAAGCTTCTGGTCGGCGGTTCGAATATCCTGGAGATTGTCATTTGTAAACCTTGTCATCATTTTTCATAGTTATTTTACAACAAGGTATACAAATTTCATAAATTGTCAAGTATAGCTTGGTGTGGTTTATCTACCTAGGTCTCTTTCTTACCTCTTTCCATGCAACTCATATTGATTCGTTGAAGTTAATTCAAGGCTTGGTAACGGACGATCTTGCATTGCTGTTACACATTGAATAACTTGTTCAACTATTCTGTTAGAAAACATTCTAATGCTGAGAATAGTTTTCTATACGATTGACGACCAAGTCCCTTCAAAGGGATTCTTCTTCGAGTTTGGAGAATACCATGTTTCAAACCAATCCAGTGCTTCTGGATAATTTACTCAATCAAGTGGACAAGGGCGACATCCAACTTCCGGATTTTCAACGGGGTTGGGTGTGGGACGATGACAGAATAAAGGGGCTACTGATCAGCATTTGTCGAGGTTTCCCAATTGGCGCAGTAATGACCTTGTCGGCAGGCGGTGAGATTCGTTTGAAAGCGCGGCCAATTGAAGGCGTGGACGAAGAATCCGCTGTGTCTCCGGACATCTATCTGCTTGACGGACAACAACGGTTGACTTCGCTCTACCAGGCATTGCGCTACCCCGGTCCTGTAGATACTCACGACTCCCGCAACAAAAGAATCAAGCGATGGTATTACATTGACATGAAGGTAGCGACAGAACCGGACGCAGATCCTGATGGATTCGTAATGAGCGTACCAGAGGATAAAAGGATAACAAGGGATTTCGGAAGGGAGGAAGTCCTCAACCTTTCAACTTTGGAACTGGAATACAAGGAACACAAAATACCGACAGAACAGATAATGAATCCTTTAGAATGGATAATGGGCTACCTAAACTACTGGAAAGAAGAGGCATCACCAGGCTGTGACGCCCCTGAAATCGCCAACAGTTTCACACAGACTGTGGTGTCGCAGTTTTCCAAGTATCAACTACCGGTGATTAGCCTGAGTAAGGAAACCCCCAAGGAAGCAGTATGCGCAGTATTCGAAAAGGTCAATACAGGTGGAGTGACCCTTAATGTTTTTGAACTGGCTACCGCGTCATTTGCTGCGGACGCGGAGCATTTCTCACTCAGAGATGACTGGGAGAAAAGGAAAAGGCGTCTGTACAATTCACTCGGCGGCGTGCTTCAAGGTGTAGACGGGAATCAGTTTCTACAGGCTGTCGCGCTATTAAAGACACAAGAGGATCGTAGAGTTGCTACTTCCCAGGGTAAAACCGGCCCCCAAGCCCCGGCGATCGGATGTAGAAGACGTGACATACTCAGCCTGAACCTGGACGATTACCTTAATTGGGCAGACAAGGTCGAGCAGGGATTTATCGATGCCGGTAGCTTTCTTGTTTCCCAGTTTGTGTTCGGAAAGCGTAACGTACCCTACGGTACACAGTTGGTACCGCTAGCAGTTCTATTCGTGGAGTTGGAGAAAGAACTAGACCCATACAACGCGAAGCGAAAGCTCGAACAATGGTACTGGTCAGGGGTGTTCGGAGAAGCGTATGGCGGCACTGTCGAGACACAGTTCGCTCTGGATCTGGAGGAAGTAGCGCGTTGGATACGTGGAGGGCCTAGCCCTCGACTCGTGGTTGAAGCAACATTCACCCCGGAAAGACTTCTGACACTGCGTACACGTAATAGTGCTGCGTACAAAGGCCTTTACGCGCTTCAAATGAAGAATGGAGCAGTCGATTGGCGCACTAACCAACCTCTAACGTTTATGTTGTTTGTTGATCGGTACATAGACATACACCATATCTTTCCCGTGGCCTGGTGTGAAGACGATGGCACTCCAGCAGTGCCATCACGTCTTTACAACTCGGTTATCAACAAGACGCCCATCGACGCTGTGACAAATCGAATTATAGGTCGAAAGGCTCCTTCAGTTTATTTGACTTCACTTCAGAAGGATCTATCTCCCGTCAGTGTGGATGATGTGCTTTTATCTCATTGGATAGATCCGGCCCTCCTGCGTGTAGACGATTTTGCACAGGCTTTTGTAACCCGAGGCGAGAGGATGCTGGACCTGATCGGCCAAGCCATGGGCCGAGATCTCGGTAGTGGAAGGGACATCTTTAACACAGCTTTGACCGACGCAGGTATAGCTGAAGGCGAGTACGATGAGGAACCTGAGTTCGAAGAATTAGGAGTGGCTTCATAGAGGTTTCGTCATATTTCGATTGGTTAATATGTTACGATTTTCACGATTAAGGCTGAAATAGATACGGAGTTTCAAAAGAGAAACGAGGAAGTCGTAGTACTTTGGATGCCAAAGGATACTATAAAACTGATGGTCTTGCTGGAGATAAACGCCGAGACCTACGCCAACTACAACAAAGCCTGTTGAAGTCGAAAATGATGGTAAACCGGCTATGGTGGTTCTCTAGTCAGATTCTGATCTGCACGACACCGAACAGATCTCGTTCCAGGTATAGGAGGTGTCGAATCTATTCTACAACGGAAGTTTCTTCCAATGTAGCCGACACTTGTACCAACCCGCTAGCGGATCGGATACGAAGTCTTTTTACGCAATACTACTATAAGCCAAAGTTTATACGATCTCTGACAGAGGGTTGTTGGAACAACTGATGGGAGTTAGGGTATGACTGAGAAGCGAAATTATCAGATTATCAAGACCCGTGATGACCACTCAATTGTTCAATTATCTCGTGATGAGAGTTCGGTTGAGTCACCTTTTGTATTGCCAGAAGATGCGAAGTGCTCATGGGCAGAATCTGGTAAACACGTTGACATACTGAAGCTTCGTTCACGTATCGAGCCGTGGCTAACCGCACTTTTTCAGTCGGAGCATTTGTCTTTGCTGGTTGGATCAGGCCTTACCCATGCTGTTCATGGAATAGCTAGATCTGAGGAATTACCAGGGATGCAAACGCTCCAGTTTGGAATATTCGACAATGAGATATCAGTAGCAGCAAAAAAACTCGCAAAAGCTACAGGGAGAAAGGACGGAAATCTTGAAGATCTGATTCGCGTAGCAAACGATCTACTTCGCGGTCTGGAGATTTTTCCGCCTTCGGACATCTTGGACGGACGGTCTGGTAGTGAGCAAGTTGCAGCCTTGCGTGAAGGGCTGAACAATGCGATTTCATCATTTACTACCTCGATTTTGGATGGGGAGTATAGACTCTCCACTGCGTCACCTGAAAAGCGCGAACAGGCAGTCAATTACCTCGTGAGTTTTCTGATGAGTTTCGCTAGTCGATCAGGTACACGTGAAAGATTGCATATTTTCACAACAAATTACGACCGGTACTTAGAAGCCGGTGCGGATGTGGCAGGATTACGCATGATTGACCGTTTTGTTGGAACGCTGGCGCCAGTGTTTCGGTCGTCCCGCCTCAACATTGATTTACACTACAACCCGCCCGGGATTCGTGGTGAACCGCGCTATTTGGAAGGTGTGGCCCGCTTTACGAAACTTCATGGATCAGTTGACTGGATCGACTATGATGGAGCAATTCAACGTATTGGGCTCCCGTTCGGAGCGCAAGATGCAACACCCTATCTTACCATCTACGGGTCTGATTCCTTAGACATGAACCGGCTCATGATCTACCCAAATTCCTCAAAGGACCAAGAGACCACTTTCTATCCATATGTCGAGTTATTTCGTGACTTTGCCGCGGCAATCTGTCGGCCGAATAGCACTCTGGTCTGTTACGGGTATAGCTTTGGTGACGATCACATCAATCGAGTGATAAGAGACATGCTTACAATCCCGTCTGCACATTTAGTGGTAATCTCGTACGACGATCCTCTTAATAAAATCATGAGTCTTTACGACAGTCTGGGTAGGCACGCTCAGTTTACTCTGTTGATCGGGGACCATCTTGGTGACATCCAAGTATTAGCGGATCACTACCTTCCAAAGCCATCGATCGACCGAACTACCATCCGCATGGCAGAACTACTTAAGAACCGTGGGGTATCGAGCGAAGGTGCACACGATCCGTCCGTAGAATAATCGGTATATAAGGATCCACAAACCTGATGACTCAGTTACCAATGGAACAGTCTAGAAATCTTCGGATTGGCACTGTAGAATTCGTGTCCCCGGACGAGATCAAAGTCGCTATCGAAATCGATGCACCAGAATCTGTAGCTCTAAATACTGGTACGCCTCAACCATTCCCACGTGTCAATGGCTATTTGTTGGTTTCAGTAGACGACGGATTCCTAGTTGGACAGGTTGAATGGATTACAATTGAGCGTTCGCCCTTCCCTAAGCGTCGAGGGATGCAAGACTTTGGCCTTGTGGATTTGCCTTATCCTCTGCGCAGACTGCGCCTTAATCCGCTAGGTACACTGCAGAAGACAGTTGATGATCTTTTTGTCTTCAATAGAGGTGCAGAATCACTACCAACAGTTGGTTCAGTTGTGTTACTGCCGACGGAACCCCAACTAAGATCAATAATAACATCTGCTACGGAGGGACAAGTTAAGATCGGTTCAAGTCCCATAGCAGGAGATGCCAATGTCTACGTCGATCCAAATCGTTTGTTTGGTCGCCATTTGGCTGTACTAGGCAATACCGGTAGTGGCAAATCCTGTTCCGTAGCAGGACTTATTCGATGGAGTATTGAAGAAGCTCAAAGGGCTCGTGTCGACCTTTCTGAAGTCAAGGAACCTAAACAGTGTCAAATGTCACCTCCCAACGCTAGGTTTATAGTCCTAGATCCGAACGGCGAGTATTCGAGAGCCTTTGGTGATGGAGGCTCTGCGATAAAAGCACGAGTTTTTAAAGTAGGATCTGATGTCAGCAAAAGCACATTGAAAGTACCCTTGTGGTTTTGGAATAGCGCAGAATGGTGCTCTTTCATGCAGGCAAGTACAAGGACACAGCGACCACTACTCAGGCGAGCGTTACGGGAGGTTAGATCCGGACGTTCTGGAGATGTCGAATCTAATGATGAGCAAAAGAAACTTGAACTACGCAGGTATCTTTCGTCCAGATTAATCTCTATACGGGACGCATTTCGTTTGGGCGAGATCCAAACGGACGAAAGTAAGTTCGGCTTTCGTTTAAAAGCCATTGCAAGTGACTTGGAGATAAGGGCCACGGAATTCCCTGATTATCATATTGCAGAGATAAGAAATGTGATCATGCAAGCATTAGAAGAAACGCACAGATCATTTCAAAAGGATGGGGAAACTATTGAGTATTTTCGCGCCTTCACGGAAGATCAAATCAGGAGAGTAATTGAAGCTTTCGGGGAGTCCATCGAACGACTTGGGGGTATCGTATACCATGAAGGGCCTAACGAAGATGTCCCACTTCGATTCAGTGGTACGGACCTTGCGGACCATCTTGAGATTCTGTCGAACCAAGAAAATGTACAACAGTATTTAGACTTCCTGATTGCACGCATCCGTACGTTTATGTCAGATCCTAAGATGCAAGCGATTATCGAAGATACCGATGGTATTACACTTCCTCAGTGGCTTACGGACTATATCGGAGACAATGAGGCCAAGGGTGGCTGTGTGTCTGTAATTGACCTGTCTCTTGTGCCAACCGATATTGTGCATGTCGTAACGGCGGTAATTGCACGCATGGTTTTCGAAGCACATCAGCGATATGTCAAATTGAAAAGTGTCGCACTACCTACAGTGTTGGTGATGGAGGAAGCACATACATTTATCAAACGTTACAAGGATGATGTTGACAATACGGAAGTGGCAGCCGTCTGCTGTCAGGTTTTCGAACGTATTGCACGCGAAGGAAGGAAATTTGGACTGGGATTGGTTCTATCGTCGCAGCGGCCGTCGGAGCTTTCATCAACTGTGCTGTCTCAGTGCAATACCTTTCTTCTCCACCGAATAAACAACGATCGTGACCAAGAGATTGTACACCGGCTTGTCCCAGACAACCTGAGAGGGCTTCTTCGCGAGTTACCCTCTCTGCCCTCTCAGAATGCGGTACTACTCGGTTGGGCATCGGAATTACCTGTTCTAGTGAAAATGAACGACCTGCCCAAGAACCAACAACCGCGTTCCGACGATCCAGAGTTTTGGAGTATATGGACGGGTAGAGAAAAACGGGAGATAAACTGGGACGAAATTGCAGAAGATTGGCAGGAAGGAACTCAGGACTACAACATGGAGGAAAAATCGAGAGAAGAAGGTGAAACCGATAAATTGACAGATACAAACGACGATGAACAGGACGATGAGTTACCTTTTTAGGGTCTGTCACGGTTTTTGTGTAACTGACTTTCTCATGGCATGGGCACTCTGTCCTCGTACATGATGATGAACTGGTTGATGGCGGCCGTCCAGTTGGTAAGGGGCCGTGTCCACCTGCGGGACAGATTGAGCAGGGCCAGGTAGAGCAGTTTCTTGGCCGCTTCGTTGGTGGGGAAGGCACCCCTGGTCTTGATGATCTTGCGCAGTCCCCGGTTCATGGATACGATGGCGTTGGTGGTGTAGATGACCTTTTGGTCTCCTGGGGGAAGGCGAAGAACGGGCTCACGTGGTCCCAGTTCCTGCGCCACTGCCGGCTGATCGTGGGATACTGCTTGTCACAGCGCTCGGCGAAGCGATCCAGCGCGGTCTCGGCCTGCTCCAGCGTAGCGGCCTGGAAGATCGTCCTCAGGTCCTTTGCCACCTGCCTGCGCTCCTTCCAGGAGACGTAGGTAAGGCTGCTTCTCACCATGTGGACGATGCACAGCTTCACCTGGGTCCTGGGATAGACCGTCACTATGGCCTGCGGAAAGCCGGATAGGCCGTCGCAGCAGGCGATGAAGATGTCGGCAACGCCGCGGTTCTTCAGTTCGGTCAGGACGTTGAGCCAGAACTTTGCCCCTTCGTTCTGCTCGATCCAGAGGCCCAGGAACTCCTTGTCGCCCTTGAGGTTGACGCCCAAGGCCAGGTAGACCGCCTTGTTCCGGATGCTGCCGCTGTCTCGTCCTTGTGCGTCTTGGTGGTCTTGCCGTTGCGGCTGTTGCCGTGGTTCCTGCAGTCGGGGGCATACTTCTCGTAACCGAGATGATCGGTGAGCTCGTTTTCCAGGATCCGCTCGGCCATGCGCTTCTTCATGCGCTTGTGCAGGCCGTCTTCGCCGAACAGATCGTCAGCGTCCACCCCCGTCTTCCATCAACTCGTCGAGGAGACGGTCGATCTTGCTTGCCGGTTTTTTGTCTCTGGCCATAGCACTTCTTCCTTGTGAGCAAGATATACGCTATTGCCAGTTACACAAAACATGTTACAGACTCAAATCACATAAAATACATGATACAAATAAACCACCGAGCGCTTAACTATTAACACGTCGCCGGTGTGCTTACAGGGATTTCAGCCTCTCGCCATTTACCTCTACCGTTGTCAGTTGGTATATGTTGTGCAACGTCATTTACTGATCGCACATGCAGATATGGCGTATCTCTTGCCATATCCCATACATGAAAACAGTATGCATCACCTGACCTTTGTGCTTGCCTCCATTCATTACTTGTAACAACAAAACGAAGCGGTGATACAGTTGTGGATTTTACTTCTATCAAACGATTTACTATCACGTGTTGATTGACCAAATCATACGATAATACATCATATCCTGCATAGTTGTTGTCTAGGCCTGGCCATTCAGGTTGCCTGTCGATTCCAAGTTTAATCAGTCGATCTGTTTCAAGATTTAGAGTTAGTAACTCAGCTGCACGTGCTTGTTCCATCTTTTCCTGACTTTGGGTTAATCGTGCATGGCCAGATAAGTCATCCCACCAAAATACCACTTCTGTAGAAGGAGGATCATTTAACAAGCCAGCTGCTGCAAATACGTCTCTTTCATTTTGATTAAGAGATCCAATAAACCTTGTGCGTCCTTGTTTGATAGATTTTGACCAGATCGGTTGATGACTTACAATAACTGCCTTAATACATGCTTGATAGAATTGAATTCCATCGCTTGGACAGTTAGATCCAACAATTGATCCGAGATAAGCTGACGCATCCAAGTCTAAACTTCTGCCATCAGCTTCTATATTCTCGATAATTGGAATAAGTTCCGTCGTACTGCATTCAGGATACTGTGAATGATAACTACGTAGTAAACGGAGTCCTTCAAAGCATGATAAGTTAAATAAGCGTTCAGTAGGTATACTTGTACTCATTTATTCCTCAGGAGGAACCTCACCACCTCTGCCTTCAAGTTCTGATATAAGGTCAATGATATCTTTAAGTTCGACGTCGTAGCTGATGGGATCATCAGCTTGCTCTTCATCAAATGCAATCTCATGTAAATCCGGGTCGTTCAGCAACTGCTGCATGTTATGTATCTTCTCAATTAGACGTCTACTAACCGATAAATCAATACTACCGATTACTGATGGAGCCTTTGATCGATAGACATATACATTAGTGTCCTGATCGGGTTCTAATCCCAGCCGATGGATTCTATCTATTGATTGAAGATAGTGTGTCGACACATAGCTTCTATCCGCATAGAGAGCATTATGACAAACAGTGTGAAGACTTATTCCTTCACCCGCTGTTGCGGGGTTTGCCACCAATACGTAGCACTCGCTATCGGTATGAAATCTCCGTAACTGGGCTTCTCGAGAATCAAGATCATTTACATCGCCTACTGGAACTCCACCATGAATGTAGACAGGATTTAGATCCGCTAGTGAAGTTACGAAATTATGTATTGTGTTTGTGAATATCGTCCAGATTACAGATTTCTCTCCCTTTAGTGCAAGTTTTCGTACATGCTCGGCTATTGCGATCATCTTAGCCGAATTTCCTTCTTCCAAAACTTGATCCACAATTGAAGATTCCACTTCAAAGTCTTCACTTGCCATTGCATTAAGAGCGAGAATGGGATCAACTGATAACTGAAGCAAACGCATAACTGATCGACGTGCACGTAGGAACTGTGCACTAGCAAATCCTTGACTAAGTTTTCTTGAATAGTCCCGAAGAAACTCGTTACGCACAATCGAGTATAGTGCCAATTGACCAGGTTGCATGTCAATGTCGATGAAGTGTTTTCGTACTGATGGCAAACCAAGTTCCGATTTAGTCGTACGTACATATAGATTACCCAATACTTCACGAGGCGACTTGCCCTGCAATATCTCTAGTCCGAGACCATGCCCTGGCCAAAGAAAATCAAGTTGAGATTCGATGTCTCGAGCGTCCTGCGGCATAGGTGTACCGGTAAGGATGTCTCTTCGCTCAGGTAACGAAGCAATGTTAAGCAGAATCGATCCTCTTTGTGATTGCCAACCTGCTTTCATCCTATGTGATTCATCTAGAATCAGATGCGTAGGAGTTGAAGAAAGATGCGAAGTAACCACGTCCTGTTGTCGAACCATAAGATCATAGGAGATTATAAAGCGAGTTGCACCTGACCTTAGTGTCTCGGATGTTTCTCTTTCAGTACCGGCAAGAACGGTGAAAGATTCATTTCCATTATTCGGGGCATGTTCTTCCATACAATCTGTGACGATATCCAACCACACTTGTGTTGCTGCTTTTGGGGCAACAATGAGTAGGTGTCGACCTGGTTTTCGCGTAAGGATATGAAGTGCAAAAGTTACTGTTGTCTTCCCTGCCCCCGGTACAGAGAAATTCGCTCCATTTTCCAATGACAACAAATGTATGAGATCTCGGCGTTGAAAGGGTTTGAGTCGACGCTTTGTGAATCCTAGTTCCATTAGACGACTATCTAATTCATCTTCGGTTAAAGTTAGGGTGATTTCTTTACGTTGTTTTCTTTCTTTTTTTAATTGAATTACAAATTCCTGTAACTTCGGTACTGCATCACCTTGAGGATGGAATCTGAAATCCAGCGTATTCTGTATCTGGCGACTACCAAGTTCCCTAACGACCCCTAATGTGTCGGACCACGATAAAACTATGCGTCCACCTATTATCTTATGCTCAAGGTTTTTCGTCCTTATTGCTAGTTTCAGTCGGGCCCATATCGACGAATTTAAGTACTCAATTGGCACAACAAAACACCCAGTGTTTTCTGGGCTGTAATGGATTTCTACTGGTGTTGTCATGAAGACTACTTCACCTTTCAGTTATTGAACCATCAGTGTCAGCTTCGCTAGTTTGTCTCTTCTTTATACCAGCCTCGATTTTAGATACTACGTTTCGTATAGTCTTAATCTGACTGAGCATCGATGACAATGTGTTTATTCCAGCTGAATCTACGTTGATTCCAGACAACTTTGCGTTAGCCTGAGACAACGCTTTTAGCGCGGCTTTTTCATTGGTTTGCTCTTTATCAAGCTCTATCGCAGTCTCACACACTTCTATGAGAGTCTCGACAGCTTCATTTTTTGTTTCTTCACTGCGCAATGCTTCAATGATATTCGTGTAATCATCATCTTGCTCGCCAGAATCTATTTCTATATCGAACCCATCTCCTTTGATATCGCCATTTACTGACACATTTTGGAGATCGAGTTGTTCTGCCAACATGTCTAGAACTTTTGGAGCAAGCTTGCCAAAGGCGGCATTTAACCTATATACTCGACCGGAAGTTTTATCTCGGTTTTCGAAAAGTGACCATGCTATTGCACGACTAGCATTCTGCAACACTGTATTCTTATTCTTGATGTTTTTGGGAATGTCACTGAAAATCTGTTGACCATCAGCACTTACAAGATCGTAGTTTCCAGGGCGCCCTATCCATTCACTCAAATAGAGGTCTGCCTCATCAAGTGCCTGTAGGGTGTTATCGATGTCGGATTTACTTCTACGAAGTCGGTCTGCAACTTCTTTGGACGATCTTCCCTTGCTTATTTGACGACGAATAAGACGAGCATCTCCAATCCAGTCATATTCTAGTTTAGTTTGAGGTCTCGCCTGGAGATCTGCTTCAATGTCATCAATCTCATCGGCAGTTGTATCTGACGGTAACACTGAACACTTCACATAACGAAATCGCTCATCAACTGAGCCATCGTTTTCTCGGAACAGTTCTCGCATAGCTGCTAGTCGACGATTCCCATTGACCACTACTCCGGTATTTGTGATTAGCAGTGGTTCTCTTTGCCCTTCACTTTTCAACACTTTTAATATGGATGCAACTGAAGCTCTTTCTTCATCAGCCAACTTAAAAAGTATGCGGTGCTGTATTTGATTAGTCTCCGACAGTTCTTGACCCTTGGCAAAAAAATCAGATTCCAAGTTTTTTGTTGCGATTTCTGTCTGTTGGGCACTGAATGCTCGGCAGTTCTCCATCCGATATACTGGAACTTCGATCGGTAGTGAGATCACAGGAAGAGTTTTTGAATCGCCTCTAAAGTCGTAAATAATCTCACTTAAATCGCTCGAGTTTTCGGTACGCTGTTCAATAAGTGCTTTGCGCTCAGATCGTGGTTTTACCTCAATACTGAAACTCACCTTGTACCTCCTACTTAATCAAATGCTAACACAAGGATGGGTACTGTTATAACCTGGTTAAAGAGCTTTAACTCTCTTACGATTCGATCTGCATTGGCTATATTGTCGCCTATCAGTTTTGAGGCGTTTAGTGTCGGTAGGCCTATTGCCGCAACTTTGATTCTCTCTTTTTGAAAGAGGTACTGAAGTTTGAGTAGATCGTATGGTGCTCGACTCATGTTACCAGTTTGTAATTGGAACGCTACATCATCCTTTTGCGCAAACACTTTCAAACGGTGGTGCTGAGCTACATCAACATTAAGCGCCCAGCCGTCGTTGATGAATATAGTTTCTACATGCTGTCGGATATTCGACGAACACTGTCTTTCGATTTTGATCATTGGCGACTCGAAAACCCCTTTGATCCATTCCATTAACATGCGGTTTTCCCATTCAATTCCAGCGTTATGGTGAGTTTCATCAGTGAAAGCAAGTTTCATGACTTGCCTTTCGCCTTCGGGCTGTAAACTGGTTTATTCATTGGCCGAGTGCGTAATTCGCCTTCACGAAACATCCGAATACGTTCACAGGCAATGTTGTAGTAGTGCTTATTTTTGTCACAGCCAAAGGCATGTCTGTCATGCTTTAATGCAGCAATCACTGTTGATCCAACTCCAAGGTAAGGATCAAGTACATTGTCACCTGGATTTGTTAGTGCAAGAACCAACCGTTCAACCAAACCAACTGGAAACTGGCAAGGGTGTTCTGTCTTTTCAACATGATTGGACTTAACGTTAGGTATATCCCAAACATCCGAGGGGTTCTTTCCTAAAGGGTTTCCGGATAACTGCCCTTTATTCGGTCCTTTGAAGTGTTTTTTGTTCGGGTATTTGGAGGGGATACGTACAGCATCAAGATTGAATGTAAATTGTTCTGACTTCGTGAACCATAATATCGATTCGTGGCGTCCTGAGAATCTCTTTTGGCAATGCAATCCATGACCAAATGTCCATACTATCCTGTTTCGCAACTGTAGTCCGTGTGATTTAAAAAGTGGATACAATAAGATATCCAGTGGGAAAACCTCTGCGGAATCTACGTGATTACCAACTTGCCAACAAATTGAGCCGGTAGGTGAAAGTAATCTTACTGCTTCAGATATACATGCCGCCTGCTCTTCGATATAAACGTCTTGAGATCTGCGCTTTTCGTATTCCTTCTTGATGTTGTAAGGAGGCGAAGTTACGATCAGATCGATGGAACTGTCCTGCAGTTTTTTCATAAAACGAAGGTTATCTTCACAGGCTATATTTACAATCAAGTTCATTGTTGTCTCTGATTCGGATCTACATTGGTTTAAGTAATTGCACCCTACTTGTAGTTTACACTCCAGTTTATAGATGATCTAGATTGCAGTAATCATTCCTTTTTTGAATTATGTCAATCAAGATGTAAAATGTGAAGACCTTTCTAGTATAGTTTTTTGCTTTCATCCATCAAACTCACAATTCAAAGTGCTATATCGTACTCGAGCAGATTCTTGGTTTATTGAACAACTAGTTTTTAACTAAAAACGACAGGATACATAGGAGTATGCAGGTCGAAACGTCATGATAGTCAAGTCTTCTTCATTGATAGCAGGGCTCTTACTGATTTTGGGGTACAGTGGAGTTGTATCAGCCCAAAACCAAACCATCACCGTCGTCAGCTTCGGCGGCTCCTACTCCCGTGCCTGTGAGAAGGGCTACCATGAGCGGTTCGAGGCGGAAACGGGCATCAAGATCATTTTCGAGGATTACAACGGCGGGCTGGCGCAGATCCGCGCGCAGGTGGACGTGGGAAACGTATACTGGGACGTAGTTGACATGAATGTGGCCGATATCGTCAGGGGTTGCGATGAAGGACTGCTCGTTCCAATCAACATCGACGATTTTTCTCCGGGTGCTGATGGCACGCAGGCCGTGGACGACTTCGTTGAGGGTACGATCTCGGAATGCGGCGTGACGACCCTATTCTTTTCGACGGTTATCGCGTACAACGACAAACGCATCGGAGACGTAAAGCCCAAGACCGTCGACGACTTCTTCGACCTGGAAAAGTTCCCGGGCCGCCGGGGCATGCGGCGGGTTCCGCGGGTCAATCTCGAATTCGCGCTGATGGCCGACGGGGTGCCGCTGGATAAGGTGTACACCACGCTGGACACCGAGGAGGGCATCGCCCGGGCCTTCCGCAAGCTGGATACCATCAAGAAACACATCATATGGTGGGAGACCGGGGCCCATCCGCCGCAGTTGCTGGCCGACGGCGAGGTCGTGATGACCACGGCCTACAACGGGCGCATCTTCAACGCCCAGGTGCTGGAGGATCAGCCATTCGTCATCGTCTGGGACGGCCAGGTCCTGGATACGAGCGGGTTCGGCATCGTCGAAGGCACGCGCAACCTTGATGCCGCGCTCCGGTTCTTCGACTTCGCCGCCACGGCGGAGTCCATGGCCGGCCTCGCCCGGTACATCGCCTACAGCCCGACGCGCCGTTCCGCCATGCCGCTGATCTCGACCCACGCCGAGACGGGTGTGGACATGAGACCGCACATGCCCACGACCCCAGAGAACGCTGCGCGCGCCCTGCACAACGATTGGGAATGGTGGAGCGACAACGGCGAAGAGATGAACGAGCGTTTCAGCACCTGGCTGGCGAGGTGAAGAGAGAAGACCGTATACCGAGCAGTTTCTCCATGATTCGTATAGTCCTTTCGGCCCTGGTAGTATTGGCCTGGCTCTCTGCATATCCACCGGGCCAGGCATCCGCCCAAAACCAGACGATCACCGTCGTCAGCTTCGGCGGTTCTTACGCCCGGGCCTGCGATATAGCCTACCACGAACGGTTCGAGGCGGAAACAGGCATAGGCATCAACCTGGAGGACTACACCGGAGGATTGGCGCAGATCCGTGCCCAGGTGGAAATGGGCAACGTGTTTTGGGATGTAGTCGATCTGAATATGCCCGAACTCGTCCGGGGTTGCGACGAAGGGCTGCTCGTTCCTGTCAGTATCGACGACCTGCCCGAGGGCGCCGACGGCGCGTCCGCAGCGGATGATTTCGTCGAGGGTACGATCACCGAATGCGGCGTAACCAAGTTGTTTTTTTCGAGGATGATCGCGTACAACGACGCGCGAATTGGCGACCTGAAACCCACCATAATAGCCGACTTCTTCGATCTGGAAAAGTTTCCGGGCAGACGGGGAATGAAACGTTCGCCCGTGGCCAATCTCGAGTTTGCCCTAATGGCTGACGGCGTTCCGCGGGAGGATGTGTATACCACGCTGGACACCGAGGAAGGGGTACGCCGTGCGTTCCGCAAACTGGACACGATCAAGGAACAGATCGTATGGTGGGAGACGGCTGCCCATCCCCCGCAGATGCTGGCCGACGGCGAGGTTACGATGACCACGGCAGCCAACGGACGTATTTTCAACGCCCAGGAGCTTGAGGGACAACCCTTCATCATACTCTGGGACAGCCAGATTCTGTATACGAGCGGGTACGGCATTGTCGAAGGCACGCGCAACCTCGATGCCGCGCGCCGGTTTCTCGAATTCTCCAGCCGGGCGGAGTCCATGGCCAGCCTCGCCCGGTACATCGCCTACAGCCCGACGCGCCGTTCCGCCATGCCCCTGATCTCGACCCACGCCGAGACGGGCGTGGACATGAGGCCGCACATGCCCACGGCCCTGGAGAACGTGGCGCGCGCCCTGCACAACGACTGGGAATGGTGGAGCGACAACGGCGAAGAGATGAACGAGCGTTTCAGCACGTGGCTGGCGCGGTGAGCTAGGCCGTCCATCAGCACGTGGTTGGCGCGGTGAGGAGACACTCCATCGCACGACCGGCCACCGTCCCGGTGAGGAAACCTAAATGCCCCTTGCAATGACGCCCCAGCAGGCCCAAGACTTTGACGAGAAGGGCTTTATAGTTCTCGAGGAATTCTTCGACCAGACCGAACTCGACCGGTTGCTTGCGGCCATCGACGAGGTGGGCGACCGGATAAGATCAGAGAAGGACCTGGGCCCCGATGACCCCTATGCCGTGCGCAACGCCTTAGCCCATCACGAGGCCTTTCTCGATCTCATCGACCACCCGCGCATGCTGCCCCTGGTGGTGGACGCAATCGGCTGTAACATCCAGATCCGTACTACGCACCTGGACTACCGTCCGCCCTATCCCGAGGACCTGAAGGACCGCATTTCGGGCGTCGGCAAGGGCGAAGACCACCAGGCGGGATACCGCAACGTCGGCTGGCATCCCGACCTGGCGAGCGACGACCTGTTCCTGGGGCCTTCCCTCGATGGGCGCCTGCCGTTCATGGAGATCAAGGTCTTCTACGTGCTCTACGACATGACCGAATCCAACTGCGGCAACCTGTGGCTGGTGCCGGGCAGTCACCGGCTCAGGATGGACGAACTACGGAATCGCGATAACGGGACGGATCCGGATGGGGCGGTCGAGCTCAAACTGCCCATCGGCTCGGCCGTGTTGTGGCGCACCGCGGTGTGGCACTGCGTCGGCCCCAACCTCTCGCGGAAGACGCGCAAGATCATGCACGTGGGATACCACTACCGCTGGCTTCGGCCGACCGATTACAACGAGCAGGATCCCGGACTCATCGAAAGAAGCTCGCCCGTCCGGCGGCAGCTGCTGGGCGCCCTTTCACCAAAGGGCGATCCGATGGGACCGGACCCGGACTACCACCCCGCGTCACGGCATTGGATGTCGGAAGACAAGGACGACGTACCGCTCCGCGAGTGGGCGGAGCGAATCGCCGAAGGTTAGTTTCCAGTTCCCGCTTCCCAAATAGCCCGGGTTAATATGCATGGCCCCGGCTAATACGCCCCCTTGATTCGCCCGAACCATCCGTGCAGTGGATCACCCATTTTCTCCATGTAGCGATCCATCCGACCCATTAAATCCTGTCTTACAGTTTCATATTCCGGTTCCCCGTACACGTTGTCGAGCTGGTAGGGGTCGCGCAGCAGATCGTACAGCTCGCCGGGATCGGCCGAATTAAAGGTGAACTGGTGGGTTCGGGTGCGGACCATGCGCTGATTGGCGACGGTGAAGTGGCGGTCGAAGACGCAGTAGACTTCCTCGCGTCCATTCGCAAAGGGGCGTCCTTCGATGGCCGGGAGAAAGGATTGGCCATCGAGATCGGCGGGCACTTCGACACCCGCAGCGTCGAGGGACGAGAGCATGATTTCGTGGAGGTAGACGAACTCCTCGCAGGCCGTGCCGGGCGCATGACAGCCGGGATGGGCAATGACGAGGGGGATGCGGTAGATCTCGTCGTACATGAATTCGCCCTTCTCGATCAGCTTGTGCGCGCCGAGGCAGTCGCCGTGGTCGGCGGTGTATACGATGATGGTGTTGTCGAGTTCGCCCAGTTTCTCCAGGTGCGCCACGACGCGTCCCACCATGTCGTCGAGGAGTGTGCAGTGCCCGAAATAGCGTGCGCCGATTTCCTGGAATCCTTCCCAGCCGTAGTCGCCCAGCCCCCAGAGGTTTTCGATGAGCTTCTGGCGATAGGGCTTCTTCTCGAAGGTCTCGGCGTACCCCGGATGCTCGGGAATGGACTTCGGGTCGTACATGGAGAAGTACGGCTCCGGGACCAGCGAAGGGCTGTGCGGACCCCAGAAATTGGCCCACAGGAAGAAGGGTTCCTCGCCGCCGGCCACCTCGTCGAGCACGCGGATGGCTTCCTCCGCGACGAAGTACTCGATGCACGACTCGACTGGCCCTTCGTGCAGGGCGAACATCTCCTGGCGCTGGTTCGAGGGATTCGTGCCGACGTAACGGTGCGAGACCGTGGGCGGCGGGTCGAAACCCTTCTCCTTGAGATAGTCGGCGTAATAATTGTGGCTGCTCAGGCTGCCGCCGAACTGCAGGCCGGGCAGCAGATTCCCACCGGGGAAGCCGTAGCCCATGAAATCCTTGCCGGTGAACCCGTAGCCCGTGGGACCGGTTTCCTGGTCCACGTGCCACTTGCCGGCGTACCCGCAGCGGTAACCTGCATCCGACAGGTAGTGGTTGATACCGCGTACGCCCTCGTTCAGGCACAGGCCGTTGGCCGTCACCCCATGATTGTGCGGATAGAGGCCCGTGTAGAAGGAGGCGCGGGCCGGCGAGCAGATCGCCGTCGGCGTGAACGCCCAGTCGAAACGCACGCCCCGCGCGGCCAGGGCGTCGATGTGCGGCGTCCGGCACACTTCGTTCAGCCCGTAGCAACTCACCGTGTCGAGCCGCTGCTGGTCGGACATCAGGACGACGATATTGGGTCGCTTGGGCAATGGGTACTCCTCTCTGCGGCGGTGGTTATGCTGCGTAACACACAGTGTTCCATATTAATGCAGTTCAAGCAATGAACTTTAACCTGTTGTCACGGTCAAGGATACTCCCTCATAAACCGGTCGTGATTTCCTTCGGTGCTTCGGTGACTGAGATACACCAACGGGCGGATTGTTTGCAAAGTCCTGCCTCATAAACCCGCCAATCACGAATGAAAATCCAGCATGCGGTACTATTCGAGTTGCCGAAACGTAGAGCACCCCACTTATTACCAGGTAAACCTATTAACATTCCGAGTTTCCTGAACATCCCGCTGCCCAGAACGTAATGCACGGAATTCGTCATTTACGGAGTTCGCTACATGATTAAATGGCAATTCTACCTTGCACTTTCGATGCTGATTACCTGTGCCGCCTGCGTTACCTGCACTGTCGACATATCCGCCCAGGAATCTCCGGATTTCGAAGAAATCCTGCAGAAAGCCGATCAGGGCGATGCCGAGGCGCAAACTTCCCTCGGTGATATGTACTATCACGGAAGTGGCGTGGCAGAAGATCATGCGAAGGCACTGGAGTGGTATCGAAAAGCAGCGGACCAGGGCCACCCGAAAGCCCAGCACAGGATTGGTGTCATGTACGATGTTGGCGAAGGTGTAACCACAGACGATGCGAAGGCAGTGGAATGGTATACAAAGGCCGCAAGTCAGGACTATCCGGACGCCCAGTACGACCTGGGCCTCATGTACCTGTATGGTAAAGGCATTCAGGAGGATCCGTCCGAGAGTATCCGGTGGATTCATATGGCTGCCGTGCAGGACAATGCTGATGCACAGTACGCTCTGGGTGTCTTCTATGCGAATGGCCAGCATGTTGAGCAGGATGAATCACTTGCCGTCGAATGGTATCTCAAAGCCGCTGGACAGGGACATAAACTCGCGCAGAATAACCTGGGTCTCATGTACGATGAAGGGTCAGGTGTAGCGGAAAATGATGCCGAGGCCGTCAAGTGGTACCGGAGTGCGGCCGAGCAAGGAAACCTGAACGCACAGTACAATCTGGGACTGATGTATGAGCGCGGTGGTGCTGGGATTCCAAAGGACGAATCCGAAGCGTTTAAGTGGTATCGGCTCGCTGCCGAACAGGAAGACTCAGACGCTCAGTACACCATCGGCGCCATGTATGACACAGGGCGCGGTGTTTCAGTAGACGACGAGAAAGCAGTGAAATGGTATCGGAAATCCGCTGAGCAGGGAAACGCCGATGCGCAATACAGCCTCGGCGTCATGTACGATTATGGGGAGGGGGTTCCGGAACAAAAAGATGAGGCCGTTTACTGGTATCGCAAAGCCGCCGAGCAGGGGGACGCGGATGCTCAGAATGATTTGGGCGTGATGTACAAAAACGGCGAGGGGGTTCCAAAGGACTTAGCCGAAGCGGCAAGATGGTACAGGAGGGCCGCGGAACAGGAGAACGCGCTGTCACAGTACAATCTGGGGCTTCTGTACCAGAACGGACAGGGTGTTGAATTGGACAAATCGATGGCCGCACAGTGGATTCAACGTGCTGCAGAACAGGACTACGTGTCCGCCCAGTACGAACTTGCCGTGATGTACAGGTTTGGTGAAGGTGTTGCAAAGAGCGATTCCACGGCGGCGGTCTGGTTCGGCAAGGCTGCCGACCAGGGCGATGCAGATGCGCAGTTCGGCCTGGGGATCATTTATCATTATGGATATGGAGTTAACATAGATTTGAATGAAGCCGTTAGGTGGTATCGGCAGGCTGCCGACCAGGACGAACCGTACGCCCAGAACAATCTCGGATACATGTATGAGAACGGGATGGGCGTTCCTCAGGATTACACTGAAGCCGCACGTTGGTACGCAAGAGCGGCAGGGCAGGGGCATTCGAGCTCTCAGTACAATCTAGGTATGATGTACGATACCGGTACAGGCGTACCGGAAAACGACGAAAAGGCGGTTTCATGGTTTCGCAAGGCTGCTGAACAAGGCAATGGAGATGCTCAGTACAGTCTCGGGGTTATGTATGACAACGGTGAGGGCGTTCAAAAAGATAAAGAGGAAGCGCTTCTGTGGTATAGAATGGCTGCCGAACAGGGAATAGTGAATGCCCAGATAAACATGGGATACATGTATTTTTATGCAGAAGGAGTACCCGAGAACGAAATCCTGGGCTACGCCTGGACTCGAGTCGCCGCGTCAAAGGGAGACAGTCTGGCCAATAGCAACATCGAGGCTTTCAGGGTGTTCATGTCCACCAACCAGATCGAGCAGGCGGAGAAGCTCGCCGAGACGTATCGAGAGCGAATCTATGCTCAGCCTTGATATCGGGTACGATTAACAGTCGTCCCGGATTGAACAGGCGGAGCATCGAACACCTGTAGCTTCAAATAAACTGAACGTCGAACAAGCGGAGCGTCAAACATCAAGACTAAATCGGAGTTGTGATATGGGTGAGCAGACCTTAACTCGGACTCGGTTGTTGGCAGGATCCATGATACTCGCTCTCGTGGTTATGGTTCTCGTGCCGGTGCACGTGCAGGGGCAAATCGAAGCCAGCCTGGAGGAAACACGCCAGGCGGCGGTGGCTGGTGACGCCGAGGCGCAATATGAACTGGGCGAGATCTACTATGACGGCAAGGATGTGGAACAGGATTACGAGGAAGCGTTCAAGTGGTACTCGAAAGCTGCCGAGCAGGATCACGCGAAAGCCCAGTACATGCTCGGGTTTATGTATGCCCGCGGCAGGGGTGTGGAAGAAGATGTTGCCAGGGCCATGCAGTGGTACCGAAGTGCTGCGGAACAGGACCATGTGAGAGCCCAGTATAGACTGGGCGCCATGTACCTGAATGGCGACGGGGTCGATGAGAATCCCTCCGAGGCATTTGGCTGGCTTCAAAAAGCCGCCGTTCAGGAAGATGCGGACGCTCAAGTCAGACTTGGATACATGTATAAGTATGGGATCGGAGTGGAGGCAGACCCGGGAAAAGGACTCATCTGGTTCATCAAGGCTGCAGAACTGGGACATTATTCCGCGCAGTACTTCGTCGGTCTTATCTACGATACCGGTGATGGTGTTCCTGTAGATGATGAGAAAGCGGTATACTGGTACCGGAAGGCTGCCGAGCAGGACCATGACGCATCCCAGATTAACCTGGGCATTATGTATTCACAGGGCGAGGGCGTCACAAAGGATGCCACCCAGGCGGCCTTTTGGTATCGTAAAGCTGCCGAGCAGGGCAATGCACAAGCCCAGTTCTATCTGGCCGCACGTTATACCCGGGGTGATGGTGTACCGAAGGATGCAGGCAAGGCGGTTGAATGGTACTATAAAGCTGCCGAACAAGGCTATGTGGAAGCCCAGTACAATCTTGCTGCACGGTATGCCCGTGGCGATGGTGTACCGGAGGACACTACTAAGGCAGCACTTTGGTACCGCAAGGCGGCTGAGCAGGATCACGTGCAAGCACAATTCAGCCTTGCCGTTCTGTATGATGATGAGGTCAGCGTTATTGGAGACGTCGAAGAAGCCGTTCACTGGTACCGCAAAGCCGGTGAACAAGGTCACAAATCGGCTCAGTACATCCTGGGCTACAAGTATGATCACGGCGACGGCGTTCCCGAGGACAATGAAGAGGCGGTTCGGTGGTACACTCTGGCGGGCGAACAGGGTGTCGATGATGCCCAGGAGAGACTCGGATACATGTACCATCTCGCAGACGGCGTGGAGCAGGATTGGATTGAAGCGTATCGTTGGTATCGCATGGCTGCGGAGGCCGGCCATACAAGCGCTCGGTACAATCTGGGAGTAATGTACGCTTTCGGTGAAGGTAGGCCGACAAACCATACTGAAGCAATACGTTGGTTTCGCCTGGCTGCGGACCAGGGTCATGAAATGGCCCAGTACAATCTCGGGCTTTCCTACGACAAAGGTAGAGGAGTGCAGGAAGATGACGGAGAGGCGGTCAGGTGGTATATGATGGCCGCCGTACAGGGAAAGATTGAAGCCATGACCAATATGGGAATCGTCCACTTCAATGGCGACAGTTCCATGAGGGACCTCGTCAAGGCCTATGCCTGGATCAGTCTGGCAGCGGAGCGTGGAGACAGTATCGCCGTTCACAACCTGGAATTGGTCAAACAGAATATGACTGAAGGCATGCTGGAGCAAGCTAAGGAACTATTGGAATTGATTCGGGAACGGATCGATCCTTCGAGGTAAGTGATATGGATCGTGCAGACCGGACGGATCGCTTCGAACGCCTAGACGTTTAAACACGCTAGCAACATTCACTCGGCCCCGATCCAAGCGGAACCGTAGTCGTTATCTATATCACGATACATGCTGTGAACGTGATCTACGGTGTCCTCGCCGTTTTGAACCGCATATTCGAGTACGATGGACGGACCGGTTACGCGGAAATACACGGCGCCCGGGACATCCTGCCGTCCCCACCATCCAAAGTACGTGTCCTCGATACCGGCCACCACGGCTTTCATTTTCTGTGCATAATCGTCACTATTCATGAAACCCAGACGGGCCTCAATGACATCCAGGAGCAACGTTTTCTGGATGGTGGTCAGATCGCTTCCCTTGATGCCTTCCGGCGCAATGGTAACGCCATACTTTCCCGGGCCTAGCAGGAGGTCGATGGGCCGGCCTGAACGCACAGCTTGTCGCTTCTGTTCGTCCGAAAGGCTCTCCAAGAACGCCTGTGCCGCCGCAGTTTCCCTTCGCGTAACGAAGACATCGTCACCGTCAAGGTGCAGGTGCAACGGTTGGCCGCCCGTCAGCATAGGTGAAAAGGAAACGTTCGGTCCGAATACCGTGGCGTTTATGGCGAGATGGTGCCCGCCGAACTGGAACATCCAGGGCTCAGAAGTGGACGGTTCACCGAGAAATGCAGCGGTGAAGTACCTGCTGCCGTATTTCATGACACCGAGCACGTCTCCAGAGACCAGCAGGTCTTCCGCGGCCAGTTGATGCGTGATGTTCTCCATACCGGCTTCACTCAGCAGTTCGCTAAGAAGCCCATCCAGATTCGCCCGCTGTGCTTCAGTGAGCACACCAAGCATTACACCTCCACGCGGAACCATGCCCTCGGGCAGGTTGGACCAGTTCGCGCGCTGCGCGTTATCGGTGAACCGGTATGTCGCCGCTTGTCTCTGACTTTCGTCCAGTGAATCCAGAAATAACCTTGCAGCCGCCACGATGGCCTCGGTTTTCTCGTCCGCGGCGGGGACCTCGTAATCGTTCTTAATCTTGATATCTACCGATGAGGGGCCCACTCCAAAGAAAATCCGCGTCCCAACATCCGGCCGAAACAACAGATAGGCTATAATCGCGGCAACGACTATCATTGCACCGAGAAGGCAAATCAACACACGATTCATGAATCCTGCAGTATTCATACATTCCTCAGATAGATATGCGGTGTCCGGCATTTCTCGTTCAGCCTGAAGCAATTCATCGTGTCGAGCCGCTGCCGGTCAGACATCAGGTCGACGATATCGGGTCGCTCAGGCAATGAAATTAAACTTGTTGCCCTGGTCAAGTTTGCAGACTCATATTGGCACCCATCATGAACAATACTTCCGATTCTTCCGCATCTGCTGGATCTTCGGAGCAGTCCTGTTCCGCCGTCGCCGCTTACCTGGTGGAGCACTATGGCCTGGCTCCACCCGTCGATGTACGCGAACTGGAGCCCGGGGCCAACCGGAACTTTATCATTACCTCGCAGGATCAGCGGTACGTCTACAGGATTTACACGGACCACGAATTCTACGTCCGCAATCCCGAGGCCTACCGGTACGAGCTCGACCTGCTGGCATACCTGAAAGAACACAAACTGGCGGTACCCGAACCGGTCAAGCGGCTGGATGGACAACTATTGAGTGTAATGGGCGCTGCGACCGATATCTCATCCGGTCCTCAATCCGCCAACCGCCACCCCTGGTGCAACGGAGCGTGTGGTGCCCTGTTCCGCTTCTTCGAGGGCGAGGAGCACGTGACCTGGTATCCCGAAGTGAAGGAACCGGTCGTGAT